>CACYCN010000445.1 GCA_902772895.1 uncultured Ruminococcus sp. | reverse complement strand
GTAATTCCGAGCGCCATCATAACCAACAGTGCGCCCGCTAAAAAGTAATCGATGAGATACATCCAGTTCGTCATAAGTCCTCGCCTCCCGTCAGGAAGGGGTATCTCAGCTTTTTAAGCTGTTTTTTGACGCCTTCTGGCGTGAGCGGCTTGACTATAAAGCCGATTGCTCCCGTGTCCCAGGCGTCAAGAGAATACTCGCTGTATGAGGAGAGTCAATACCCGGTATTGAAGAATGAAAAATACGCGGTCAAATGAATAATGAATAGTGAATAATTCACGGGACATTTCTGTATTATTCATTAACGATCTATTCTACTCTGTTGACAGACTCAAAAACCGCAAGTCAAGAAGTCCGCTTTTGATGCAGATTTCAAAACTTGCGGTTATCTTTTTGTAAATCAGCGATAAGCTAACCCAGACAATCATTGACAGAAAAACAGCATCATGATATACTGTAAACCTAAAAGGAAAAGACAGAGATAAAAAACAAAGGAGCAGCCTATGAAAAAAGCACAAACGCTTCGGATGCTGAGAAAGGCATTCAAAACAGCAGGAGCGGATAAAATCATCGGAGGATATCTGCTCTGGTTTTTCGGTTCCGCCCTCCCCATCTGGATATGGGAGCCAAAAATCAACAGTTATATGGACAGTCTATGGTTCTGTTTCGCATCAGCTACATCCATCGGTTACGGTGACATGACAGCAGTCACAATTGTCGGCAGAGTGATTACCGTCATACTCTCGATATATTCCATCGCTGTCATTGCCATTTTCACCGCTGTAATCACCAGCTTCTTTATGGATGTGGCAATCATTCGTGCCAATGAAAGCGCACAGCAATTCATGGACCAACTGGAACATTTACCGGAATTGTCTAAGGAGGAACTCGAAGACCTTTCCCGGAGAGTCAAGAATTTTCAATCGAAATCAAACTTTTTTAAACACTCCAAAAACGATCAACCTCCGGAAAAATGACCATTCAGATACCCGAATCCATTGAATCCATTATCGAAAGGCATTTCACTCGCTGTGTAGTGAAATGCCTTTTTTGTTGACAGATCAGGGTAATCCATTAAGCTTTCGGTTTCAGCAGAAACCTGGGAGTAGGAATCAACTTAGCTGCCGCAGCCGCAAAAAGCATGATCGGAATCAGTCTCGGGGGAAAGAAAATCATCAGAAGCAGGACTGTTGCAAGCGGTTTTTTCAGGGTATGACCGATTAAAGCAGCCGTCACAATGGCAGAACAGAACACCATATCCACACCGAACCATAACCCCATCGCATATCCGATCGAGATCCCACAGAAAATTTCCGGGAAGAAATGTCCCCCCTTGAGTCCTGAATCAATACAGATATTTGTCAGCAGCAATCTGACCATTGCAAGAACAAGCAGCATCACGATACCGATGGATTCTGCGCTCTTGATAACTTCCTCCATCTGTTGTTCACCCGAGAACATGGTCAGCGGCAGAAACGTACCGGAAATCCCCAGCAGCAAACCGCCTGCCAATCCACGCAGAATCGTCAGTTTTTTAAGCTTTGACGCCAGCATGAACGTGATCTTTCTAAACAGGAAATAACTCATTCCTGCCAGAATCCCGATCAGAACAAGAGGAATAGCGTACAGATAAATGATCGGCTCAACACCCTGAAAAGGCAGTGTATCCACATGATAACTGACGCCCGTCAGCTGATTCAGCAGGATAAAGATTCCGAATGAACTGAGGATAGCGGTCAGATACCAGACAATCTTTGATGCTTTTGGCAGTGTAGCATCATGATCGGATTCAATGGGTTCCATAAAGCCGAACATAGGTGACCGGAAAATCGTACCAAGTGTAGCGCTTAATCCGATAGCGGTCAGTTCTTCCAATTCCTGATGATAATGTTTCAGCTTATCGCCGACCCAGGTACAAAGTCCGGCAATTATACCGGTCAATCCGGCCTCCGGACCGATACTGGCACCGATCAGAAGCGGCAGCAAAGCGGACACCAGATTGGTAAACAAATTATGATACGGATAACGGCTTGTTTTTTTGACCCTACCCAATACAAGAGGCAGTTCCTCCGGATAATCACCGAATTTCTTTTTCCATAAACCGATCACCAAGCCGCCTGCCGTACAGACACAAAGGGTATAAAACGGGAACGAAATCTGTGAAGGCAGAAAATGCCAGATAAAATCGATCCCAAATTTCATAACTCTCAGGAAAGCCCAGATAATTCCGCCAACAATGATCCCCAGTATCAGTGTATACAGCAACATTAATAAATGATTCTTTGTCTTACTCAAACCGATCACCCACTTCTCAGCATTCAGTCATCACTTAGCAAGGATTTGACATCTTTCTTTCCAATCAACTCTATTATAATGGAAACGGATGAAAAAATACAGTCCTACTTTCAAATTCTTTTCCCAAAAATCCGGAAACATGAATCAGACAGGGGTTGACAAAAGAAGTATTATTTGTTATCATAAGTATGAAAAGTATGATTTGTATAACTTTGAAAGGATGTGAAGTGAATCATGGAGAAACCCGCAGGAAAATACGCATGGACTGTCACTGTCGGCACCAAAGGACAAATTGTCCTGCCGAAGGAAGCAAGAGAAGTATTTGAGATCAAGCCCGGAGACACTCTGATTATTCTGGGGGATCAGGAAAAAGGAATGGCAATTCCTCCCAAAAATCAGTTTTCCGCATTTTTCGGAAAGATCTTCAACTAATGAAGGAGTGCAATCATTATGCCCACTGTATTAGGAATCCCACTGATCGGCTTTATCCAGATGGTCATCGGCACCATCATTATTCTGTTTGTACTGATCAAATTTCTGACCAGACCAAAAAAAGGCAAACAGGGTGAATATCTGATCCAGAATGTTCATATCATTACCGGTGACGGCACAGAAGCATTTCATCAGAACGTCTATCTGAAAGACGGCATCATTCGTAAAATCTCCGCTCAGCCGATCCGGAAGAAACATGTCCAGATAATTGACGGCACCGATAAAACATTGATGCCCGGTCTGATTGACAGCCATATCCATATCCAGGGCGGACTGAATTGTCACAATGAAGAGGAAAGCGACCGTTTTCTGAACGAAAAACTCCCTCAGATTTTTCAGGAAAACGTACTCCCCTACGGCATTACCACCATCAAGGATCTGGATGCCCCCAAACATTTTATTTATAAACTGCGTCAGAAACTGACATCAGGGGAAATCACAGGACCGGAACTGCTGATAGTAGGCCCTAACTTTACCGCACCGGACGGACATCCTGCCCGGACACTCGGTTCCAATAGTCCCTGGGCAAGAGAAGAAATGTCCATTACCGTTACCACACCGGAAGAAGTATCCGCCGGGATCCGGGAACTGAAAAATGCAGGGGTTGATTTCCTGAAATTCACCTATCAGGGCGGGGATTACTGGTACTTTGATAAAAAACTGAACATTGAAAAAATCGATAAAAGTCTGATGCAGCAGATTATCCGTGAAGGAAAGGAAAACGGTCTGAACAGTACCGCTCATGTCTTTTATTATGATGACGTCAAGGAATTGTTGGAAGCCGGTATCTACGGCATTGAACATGGGATTCTTGACCGGTCAATCGAAGCGGATGATCCGATTGTAGCGCTGTGGAAAGAATCCGGCGCACGTTTTGTACCTACCGTCAATGCCATGACCTATGAAAAAGAACCCACAAGAATGCAGCATAGTCTGCATAATTTGAAAGTTCTGTATGAAGCCGGTATTCCGATTGCCATGGGAACCGATAATATGTTTGAAACCATGACAGGAAGCGTCGAACATAAGGAACTCTCCTATTATGTGGATGCAGGATTGACTCCGATGGAAGCAATTGTCCTTGCCACAAAGAACGGCGCGGAACATCTGGGCATTGCCGATAGAAAAGGACTGGTCAGAGAAGGAATGGAAGCTGATCTGATTCTGCTCGACCAGAATCCTGCCGAAAACATTTCGAATATCCAGTTCATCGACAGGGTTTTCCTGAAAGGCAATATCGTCTATTCCCAGAAACCCATCCAGTCCTTCGAGATTCCGGACTATCATCATCCCGACCGCCTCTCCTCTGTCGAATATATCAGCGCTGACGGCACACAGCAGCGTGAAATCATTTATGATCGTTATGACAAAGAACAAATCATTACCCAGATCACCAGTCATGACGGGAAAAAATGGTCTGAAGAGACTTTCATGGTCAAACCGGACTTATCTGCGGTAAAATGGGACTACTCCCGTCCCAGTGACCAGACAGAACTCCATTCTGCTCAGGAAAACGGAACGATTCATCTGAGCGGCACCTTCAAAGGCAAGGAACAGGATAAAAGTTTCAAGATCGGCGATGGACTCTGGTATCAGATGATGGATCTGAGTCTTCCGGCATTTGTACATTCCCGACTGAATGAAATCGTATTCTATTCGATCGGTACCGGAGATAACCGTGGAGCGATGACTCTCGGTGAATTTGCCTCGAAGGAGATCGGCACAGAAGACATTACCCTGAACGGTACGACTTATTCCTGTAAAAAAGTCAGCATGGTATTGACGATGTTCTCCTGGGCATGGACAGGGCTTTACTGGTATGATGTCCAGACCGGACAGATGATTCAGAGCGGTGTCAAAAAAGGCACGAAAGAAACGATTCTCTGGAAACTGAAAGCCTTCCATTATGAAAATGCCGGTTCCGATTCGTAAGTTCAAGAGACATGGTTATTGGAAACTGATTATTGTTATTATCATTTTGAAAACAACAGGGTTACTGCAAGGTAAAATGCAGTAACCCTGTATTTTTAACAATCTCTGAGGAAAAGAATAACAACTGTCTGAAATCATTCTCACGATACCGAGTCATAACTCAGAACCTTAAAGTGACCGGGAAATATCAAAATTCATCCGAAGAAGCATTTCCTGATCTTCCCGGATATTGCTGCCGGAAGTGGTAAGCATATCTCCGGTAATCGTAGCGTTAGCGCCGGACAAAAATGCCTGTTCACCGGAATGTTCCATCAGACTGCGGCCTGCGGCAAGTCTGATCCATACGGCAGGATTCAGATAACGGAATATGGCTACGGTACGAAGAATTTCCTGACCGGATAGTGTTTTTTCATGTTCCAGCGGTGTGCCCTTGATGGGCATCAGCGCATTGATCGGAATTGAATCCACTCCGATTTCCGACAGACTCACCGCCATATCAATTCTGTCCTGCCAGGTTTCCCCCATACCGATAATACCGCCTGAACAAATGGCAAAGCCTGCCTTTTTCGCGCGGATAATATTCTCTATTTTTTCCTGATAGGTATGGGTCGAACAGATCTGAGGGAAAAAGCGTTCGGAAGTTTCAAGGTTACAGTGATACATCCTGACGCCGCTTTGATATAACCGTTGGAATTGTTCCTCTGTGAGAAGTCCGTGTGAACCGCAAAGACTGATATCACATTCCTGAGCCATTCTTGCATAAGCATGAATGGCTTTTTCAAAATCCTCCCCCGACAGCGAACGTCCTGCGGTCACAATTGAAAAATGATGCACTCCCTTTTCGGCATTCTTCCGACATTCCCGGATAATCTCGTCTTCTTCGAGAAATTGGTATTCTTTGATGCCGGTACAGTTATGGGCTGACTGGGCACAGAATTTACAGTTCTCACTGCATCTGCCGCTTTTACCGTTGATGATGGTACAAAGATCGACACGATTCCCGCAAAGTTCCTGACGGATCAGATCGGCGCCTTCACATAATTCCATCCGATCACAGTCGATCAGAAACGAAAGATCATCCGATCGGGAAAGTCTTCTGCCGTCAATAATTTCCTGTGCCAGTTTTCTAACATCCATGTTATGTTCTCTCCTTAAACCATTGTTTCATTGTATCCAGTACTCTGACAAGCTGTTCTTCGGTAATAAGATAAGGGACCATCGCATAAAGATAGCGAAGAAACGGTCTGCTGAAAACGCCCCGCTCATAAGCAAACTGCTGATATCCCTCTAAAACGGCAGGATCATTCACTTCCAGACAGACGCAACCACCCATGATCCGCACTTCCCTGACAGAAGGATGTCTGAAATCAGCCATTTCACGTCTGGTAATGGCTTCGATCCGACTGATACGGGAAAGATAATCTCCCTGTTCAAATAATTCGATTGATTTCAGCGCCACCGCGCAGGCAAGGGCATTTCCCATAAACGTAGGACCGTGCATCAATGCATGAGCGGGATCGTCATCATAGAATCCGTTGAACACCTTATGATTGGCAACCGTTACCGCATGACCGATATACCCTCCTGTCAGCGCTTTTCCGAGAACCAGAATATCCGGCAGCACACAATCGGCAACAAAACGATGCCCCGTACGTCCGAAACCGGTTGCTACCTCGTCAAAAATCAGAAGGACACCGTATCGATCACAAAGTTCACGGGCTTTTTTCAAAAATGAAAGATCATACATTCTCATACCGCCCGCTCCCTGCAGAAGCGGTTCTACAATAAAGCTGTTCAGTCTGTCATGATACTTCTCAAAGGCTTCCTCCAGGGCGCCGATTTCTGTCGGGATATGGATCACATTCTGACTTTTGCCATAGGCTTTCAGTACAAAATGATAGTCCTCATCATCCCCCACTTCCATTGCTTTGAAGGTATCGCCGTGATAAGCGTGTTCCAGTGCCAGAACGACAGTTCTCCGGGTCTCTCCCCTGTTCATAAAATACTGTAAAGCCATTTTCAGTGAGACTTCCACCGCCACACTGCCGGAATCGGAAAAGAAACAGTAATCCAGATCACCCGGCAGCCAGCTCTGAAGTTTATCGGAAAGTTTCTGAACCGGTTCATGTGTCAGACCGCCCAGCATGACATGGGCAAACCGTTCCGCCTGATCGGTGAGCGCTTTTGTCAGTTCCGGATGCCGATAGCCATGAATCACACTCCACCAGGATGAAACAGAATCTATCAGCTTCTGATCGTCGGTATACAGATAAACCCCTTCCGCTTTCCTGATCCGATAAGGCGTTTTCATGGTTTTCATCTGTTCATAGGGATACCATATCATTTTTATCCTCCTATTCATAAAGAGCTTTCAGGGCTTCCGGATCCATGTCAAGCTCTTGTTCCTGGGATCTGACACAGGCAATGACCCTGCATCCTGTCATATATTCACACATTTCCCGGTTATCCCGGTGCATTCTGTCATCAGGGTCATAATGATTGAATACGATTCCCTTTACAGGGATCCCGTGCGACTTCATATAGTCAATCGTCAGTCCCACCGAATTGATCGTTCCGAGACCTGCATCCGC
>CACYCN010000444.1 GCA_902772895.1 uncultured Ruminococcus sp. | reverse complement strand
AAAAAAGTCAAGGAAACCGTAGTCGAAGCGCTGGCGGTCAGAAAACTGAATCCGGAGATCAACGGACAGATTCTCTGTCTTGCGGGACCTCCCGGAGTCGGCAAGACATCGATAGCGAAGTCCATCGCCGAAGCGACAGGCAGACAGTACCAGCGAATTGCCCTGGGCGGTATCCATGATGAAGCCGAGATCCGGGGACACAGAAGGACCTATATCGGTTCCATGATGGGACGAATCATGAACGCAGTCAATCTTGCTGGAACGGCGAATCCTCTGATCCTGCTGGATGAAGTGGATAAATTGGGCAACGATTATCACGGTGATCCGACATCCGCCTTACTGGAAGTGCTTGACGGCGAACAGAATTCGACTTTCTATGATCATTATATTGATCTTCCGTTTGATCTGAGCAAGGTGATGTTTATTACTACCGCGAATGACTATACTGCCATTCCGGCGCCGTTACTGGACAGAATGGAGATCATTCATATTGACAGCTATACCCGGGAAGAAAAATTCCAGATTGCCAAGCTTCATCTTGTGACCAAACAGTTAAAGCGGCACGGACTGAACGGTCGTCAGTTAAGATTCACGGATGAAGCCCTCTATGATATCATTGACAGTTATACCAGAGAAGCCGGAGTCCGTAATCTGGAAAGAGAGATCTCCAAGATCATGAATAAAACGGCAGTTGGTATCGTGGGAAAGGATTTCAAATCCCTGCGCATTGACATCGGAAATATTGAAGAATATCTCGGTTCCCGCAAATTCAAGAAAGATGACATGAACCAGAGTGACGAAGTAGGACTTGCCACAGGACTGGCATGGACGTCTGTCGGGGGCGAGACACTGCCGATCGAAGTGGCAGTGATGTCCGGCAGCGGAAAGATCGAGCTGACCGGATCGCTTGGAGATGTGATGAAAGAGTCAGCCCAGGCGGCATATACCTGTGTCAGAACGATGGCGACAAACCTGAATATTGACGGCGACTTCTATAAGAACAAGGATATTCACATTCATGTTCCGGAAGGAGCGGTTCCGAAGGACGGACCTTCTGCCGGAATCACCATGGCAACTGCCATTACATCCGCACTGACGGGAATTCCGGTCAAGAGAGATGTTGCGATGACGGGCGAGATCACCATCCGTGGCAGGGTACTGCCCATCGGCGGGCTGAAAGAGAAGACCATGGCAGCCTATCGATTCGGCATCAAGACGATCATTATTCCGGAAGATAATAAGTCCGATCTGGACGAGGTAGATGATATCGTGAAGAATTCCATTCATTTTGTGTTTGCCGATCATATCAAAACGGTTCTGGATACCGCACTGGTATCGCCATGAGGTGAAGCATGAATTTTCATATTGCCGAGTTCAGAGCGGCTTACGGAAAGTCTTCCCAGATTCCGCCGTCCGATCTTCCGGAGGTTATCTTTTCCGGAAAGTCTAACGTCGGAAAGTCCTCACTGATCAATAAACTGCTCTACCGCAAACAGATTGCCAGAGTCAGTGCCAAGCCGGGAAAGACAGCTACTATCAATTTCTTTTCGCTGCAGGATGCGTATTTTGTAGATTTACCGGGTTACGGATATGCCAAGGTATCCCAGGCGGAAAAACAGCGTTGGGCGGAGTTGGTGGAAGGATATCTTTCACAGGAAAGAAATACCGCGCTGGTTGTTCAGATCTGCGATATGCGACATCAACCTACGGCAGACGATATGACCATGATCGATTATCTTTACCGAAGCGGTTATCCGTTTATCATTGCCCTGACGAAAATGGATAAGCTCAAAAAGACCCAGCAGCAAAAACGGATGGAAGAACTGAAAGAAGAATTATCCGATTATCCGGATGTCAGACTATTCCCGTGTTCCTCCGAAGACGGCAGCGGTATGGATGAGATCCGTCAGATCATTGAAGAAAGTGTGACAGCCTGTACGGCAGAAACCGAATAATTGATTCCGGTGTGTTGTTTCATTGCACCCGTATGAAGGTATCATGGTATCCCGATAGACAAAATTCTGTCGGGATACTTTTTT
>CACYCN010000443.1 GCA_902772895.1 uncultured Ruminococcus sp. | reverse complement strand
TGCACATCTCAGCATCTTGTGAGACATGGTATCGGTAAACAGCACCAACAGATCGGGACTGCCAAGGTTTTGCAGTCCTCTGCACATTTTTGGATATACCTTTGCCCGACAATGATACGCTTTACAAAGCTCTGTGTATTCTCTTACCATACATTCGTTTCCACCGACGATTACAACACTCATGATGATTTCCTTTCTAAAAGTTAGTTATATCTAACCGAACGATAGGCGATTTACCCGATAGGATTATTAATGTAAGGATAACTAATTAGATATATCTAACTACTAAAGTGAAAATATGTCAGAGAATTGATCATCCGACATACGATAGTTTAACATATTTAACTGCTTTTGTCAATGGGTAAATCACCTGATTTCGGAAAGAACTCCCTTCTCCATGCGATAAATGTTATCGGCATAATGTATTGCTTCCTGCTCATGGGTGACAATCAGCACACTGCACCCCTTTTCTGCCAGTCTGCGGAAAAGTCTCAGCACAAGGGCGGTGGTGTCATCATCCAGGTCTCCTGTGGGTTCGTCAGCAATGATGATCTCCGGGGAATTTATCAGCGCACGGGCAATGGACATACGCCTCAGTTCGCCGCCGGACAGCTCATTGGAGTAAACATCGCACAGATCGGAAATTTCCATTTCCTCAAGATACTGTCGGGCAAGAGCCTCTCTGCCTTTCATATCGCCGTACATCATGGCGGGCGCCAGTACGTTTTCCAGCACGTTCAGGCTTTGCAGACCGGTTTGCCCCTGAGGAACCATCCCAATATGCCGGTTGCGCAGTATCGAGCGTCTTTCATCCTTCAGGGCATACAGCTCCACACCGTCAAGATATAAGCTGCCCTCGGTAGGAACAAGAAGTCCCGAAAGGATATTGGCAAATGTAGTCTTGCCGCTTCCGGAACGGCCGATAATTTCCGTAACCGCCCCCTCCTGCAATGCAAAGTCCGTACTTTGCAGCGCATAGAAGAAATTTGTGTTTCTGCCGTTCCTGAAAAATCTTCTGGTTATCCCTTGGCTTATCAATTTCATTTATGTGTCCTCCCGCAGCAGCAAGGCTGTTTCATTTTTCGTGATTTTTTGAGCAGACAGCAAGGCTGTGAGCAAGGATGCCATAACGGATACCAAAAAAGCGCCTGCCGCTAAAAGCAGTATGACCCACAGATCAGGCATAAAAAAAGGAAGCTTCAGTATATCCCTGACAGAACCCGAAAGAGGAAAAACTGCCAGTACAGAGAGTAAAATCCCGATCACCGCACCTATTGCGCCGAGAAGCGCCGCTTCCGTTCCCATGATACGGGACAGCATTTTTCTTGAGGCTCCCATGACACGCAGAACGGCAAACTCTTTTCTTCTTTCGTTTGATAAAAGCGCAAAAACGATCACTAAAATGATTACCGCCATTGCCCAGATCACCGCAACCAATATACCGATCACGGTTGACGTTCCCGTAAGACCTTCCGACAGATCAGAGATCATACTTTTGGCAGGAGTTGCCTTCACCTTGGTAATGTGTATGTTAATATCATCCGTCACCTGCTCAATGGTATAGCCGTCCGCCACTTTTATAAGCATGGCAGAAGCTGCCGTATTGATGTCAACACCTTGAAAGGGACTCGTTTCCAACAGCACAGAAGCGTTGACAGCCATCTGCCTGACGGTATTCATATTGGTATAAACGGCGCTGTCAAGACCTGTTCCGGTTTTCTTCAGTCTGGCGGCAATGGTGTATTCCTGACCATAGAAAGTGATCCTGCCGCTTTCGGGGACACCGATATCGGCACCCACTACCACGTCTCCGTCCTGTATCGTTCCGGAATAGCTTTCGGCTATCCAAGGGAGAATGGAGAAATCCGTATCCGGATCAAAGCCGATGATCTGTACTCTTGACGAACAGCAGCTTGCTTTGGCAGAGGTCAGAAAAAACTGTTTTGTCACGGCTTCAACGCCTTCCATAGCGGCGATCTTTTCACATATATTACCGGACAGATAATAATTACCTGTGATGCCCTGCAGCAGAATGTCGTCAACCGAACCGTGCCCCGTAGCAGAGGACGGTACTACCACAATATCGGCGCCGAGCCTTGCCC
>CACYCN010000442.1 GCA_902772895.1 uncultured Ruminococcus sp. | reverse complement strand
CGCCGGATTTGGACAGCGTATCCGAAATCGTAGGAAGGAGTTTTTTATTGGTTTCCACCAGTTGTTTGAGGACATTGAGGGTCGAGATAAAGACGTCACAGGTAGTATTGAAGGCGTCAACTTCGGTACTGATATTATTCAGGGAAGCGGTCACTTCAGAAACAATCTTTTCACGATCCACATCCACGGTTTCGGCGGTAATATTCAGCATGGTAGCTAACAGATTGGTAACCGTACTGACATAGGCTAACTTGACTTCATTGGTGATCGTATTGATACCGCTGTTGGTAATTTTGGGTGCGATGGCATTTTTCTTTTCATTGACATAATAGTCCAGGGTAGAGCGGGTAAATGCCCCCGTTGTCAGAGAACAGAGGTTTTCACTGAACTTTTCCGGAATGATGACAGCGGCGTAGTATTTCCCGTTATTGACTCCGTCGAGGGCGGCTTTTTCATCGACAAAATCCCATCCCATGTTGGTATTGCTTTTGAGTTTATCGACGATTTGTTGTCCGGCGTTAACCTCAATGGACTGATACTGATATCCCACATCTTTATTGCACACGGCAAAGGAGATGCCGCCGGTGGCGGAATAGGGATCCCAGTTGGATGCGATATTGAACCAGGAATATAATGCCGGTAGGATTGAGATACCGATAATGACAACAAGGGCGATGATATTCCGGTAGATCGTTCTCAGGTCATTATGGAATATCCTGAAAATATTATACATCTTCCTTACTCCTTTCCAGATTCGATAGATTCTTTCTTGTCATCCGTTCCGTGATCGGATAACGGAACGGATGACAGTGTTTCCTGCGCTGACGGGACAGATGAGACAGCGTTCTGACCGGTTGAAGCGGATGCTTCCGGCGGTGCACTGACATTCTGCTGCATATCGATATTGTCAAAGTCATGCAGATCGAATTCATCGCAGATTCCCAGCATCTCTTTATACATATTATAAAGATAATCGACTCGGATCATCATGACCACACAGAAAATGACGGTGACGATCCAGAGCCCCAGAAAGACGATCTTTCCTTCCAGACTGAACATCAGAAGCAGGAATACGATTGCTGAAATCAAGATGAACAAGCTGCCGTAAAAACGATATTGGGAGCGTTTGTTTTTATATTCATTGTATTTTTCATACACGAAAAGATATGTCAGATGTTCCTGTTCCTGTTGAGAGAGCGGCCGGACATTTTCCAGAGCTTTCTGAATTTTTTCTTTGGTTTTCCGGTCTTCTTCCTGTTGCAGCTTATCCCCTTTTGATAACCGGTCGGAAAAGTCTGACGGTTTTTTGACTAACAGTGCTTCCTGTTTTTCTCTGTCTTCAGGCATTTGATTTCCCTCCTGTCTTTTCTTTCCCATTCTGCGGAAATGAACCGGATCGGATTTCCCGTCAGAATTTCTTTTGAAAGCTGTTTCTTCATTCAGAATACCATTTATTATAGTAATAAAACAAAATTCTGTCAATTGATTTTTGACATTTCTCCGGAAATGTAGCAGAGAAACCGCCTCCGGAAGGAGAACAATAACCTATCCTTCCGAAGGCGGCAGCAGACGATCCTTTCATGATTTCAGAAGTTGTCAGGGGATATTTTTGGGTGCCAGATAATCATTGAAGGCGTCAATTTTTTCGTTATTGGTCATACCGTTGGACGTAAAGAACAAATATTCCTCTGTTCCGTCATCGGAGGGGTGATCTGTGCGGGCACCGCCGTCTGTCAGAACAAAGTTTTCGGGGATAAAATCTTTCGGTTTCATCAAAACGAATCACCGTCCTTTCTTCCTTAGTATCGGAAAAAGGACGGCGAATTATCAGACGGTAATGTGAAAATTATTGCAGACTTTTCAGATCATTCAGATCATAGGGCGTCTGCTGATAGACATAATAGTTCAGCCAGTTGGAATACAGAATGGTAGCATAGCTGCGCCAGGTCAGTGCCGGCAATGCCCGGGGGTCATTGCCCGGAAAATAGTTATAGGGCAGCTGAGGTTTGAGTCCCTTATTACTGTCACGGAAATATTCACCTGCCAGGGTATTTCTGTCATATTCGGCATGACCGAAAACAAAGAATTGTCTGCCGTTTTTATTGGCGACAATGGCAACGCCTGCCAGATTGGAGGATGCCAGGATTTCCAGTTCCTCATGTTCTCTGAGATCGGAACGATGAACCCCGGTATAGCGGGAATGGGGCAGCAGAATCTTATCGTCACAGCCGCGCATCAGCGGATGAAAGATATTCATCACACGATGGACATATACACCGGAAAGTTTTTCGTCCAGCATATGTTTCGGCACACCGTAATGGTGATAAACCGCCGCCTGGGCACCCCAACAAATATGCATCGTACTGTATACATGGGTGACAGACCAGTCCATGATCGTACAAAGTTCATCCCAGTAGTCTACTTCTTCAAAGGGCAGTTTTTCGACAGGGGCGCCGGTAATGATCATACCGTCAAAGAACTGATCTTTAATATCGTCAAAGACCTTATAAAAAGTTGTCAGGTGATCAGCGGAGGTGTTTTTGGAGGTATGGGTTGCCGTTTGCAGCAATTCGATATCTACCTGAAGCGGTGAGTTACCCAGCAACCGCAGAATCTGTGTTTCCGTCTCGATTTTATTGGGCATCAGATTCAGAATCACAATTCTCAGCGGTCGGATATCCTGACTGACCGCTCTGTCCTGGGTCATGACAAAGATATTTTCATTTTCCAGCGTTTTTTGCGCCGGCAGTCCGTTTTGTATTTTGATGGGCATACGGTTCCTCTTCTTTCCTTGTTCCTTCTATTGATAACATGGGCTTTTCATACCCAACCAGTATAACATATTTCCTTTCCGATTTCAACATCCGGTTATTCAATGGACATGGTAGCACGGGCATTGAGAGAGGTATCGGCACGTTTGCCGGCAAGATATTCGTAATAAGCCTGAGCGCCGACCATAGCGCCGTTATCTCCGCAGAGCGAAAGCGGCGGATAATAGCATTGCCAGCCTTTTTGCCGACAGGCGTCATCCATCGTGCGCCGCAGCAGGGAATTGGCGGAAACGCCGCCTGCCAGTACAAGGGTATGATAGCCCAGTTCTTCGGCAGCACGCAGGAAATTATCTGTCAGACTGTCCACGACAGCCTTACGGAAGGATGCGGACAGATCGGCAACCGGCAGGGATTCCCCTTTCTGAGAGGCGTTATGGATCAGATTGATCACGGCGGTTTTTAATCCCGAAAAGCTGAAATCATAGGGAGCGCCTTCTACTTTGGGATGCGGCAGCCGGAAGGCAAGGGGGTCGCCGGATTCGGCTGCCTGATCGAGATGGATACCGCCGGGATATGGCATTCCCATGGTACGGGCGGCTTTATCAAAGGCTTCACCGGCAGCATCGTCACGGGTTTTGCCGATGATTTTCATTTCGGTATAATCCCTGACCTCCACGATATGGCTGTGACCGCCGGAAACGACCAGACAGAGAAACGGCGGTTTCAGCGCAGGATGGGCAAGGTAATTGGAGGCAATATGGGAACGCAGATGGTGGACAGGAATCAGCGGCAGTCCGGTTGCCATAGAAAGTCCCTTGGCAAAATTGACGCCGACCAGTAAGGCGCCGATCAGACCGGGAGCATAAGTTACCGCAAGAGCGTCAATTCCTTCAAAAGTCAGACCGGCATCCGACAGCGCCTGACGGACAACGCCGTTAATGGCTTCACAATGGCGCCGGCTGGCAATTTCCGGGACAACACCGCCATAAAGCTTATGTTCCTCTACCTGTGAGGCGATGACGGAGGAGAGAATGGTTCTTCCGTCCTCGACCACCGCAGCGGCAGTCTCGTCACAGGAGCTTTCAATTGCAAGAATTTTCATGGTATTAACCTTCCACCTTCCTGGCAAAGAGTTTCGTCATAATCAGCGCATCCTCTGTGGGATTGCGATAGAAATTTTTCCGTCTGCCCATTTCCTCAAAGCCGAGCTGCCGATAGAGCAGGATCGCCGGATAATTGGTCATACGGACTTCCAGAGAAATAAAGTCAGTCCCCATCGCATCAGCGGTGAGGATTGCCATTTTCAGCAGGGCTTTTCCGACACCCTGCCGCCGGTATTCATGGAATACCGCTATATTGGAGATAAAGCAGCTTTCACACACCACAAACACACCGATATATCCCACAACTTTTTCATCGACCAGTGCGACAAAAAAATGAGCGGTATCATTGGTCAGTTCCTCTTCCAGACTCTGGTATGACCAGGGTTGGGAGAAGCAGGCTTTTTCCAGTGCTGCCACCTGTTCGAGGTGTTCCTGCTGCATTTCAGCTAAGATAAGATTGATCATTGGGGTTCACCTTCAGACTGCCGTTGTCGATTTTCTGTTTGACAATACGGCAGAATTCGTCAATGGATTGTTCAATCGTTTTCCGGCAGCGGCGGTATGTGACAAGATCGGAACCGTATGGGTCAGGGATTCCGCCGCCCAGAATATAGATCTTTTCTTTGGGAATCCCCAGTTCCATGAGCGTCTGGGCATGATATTCCGACATCACCACAAAGATATCGGTAATCATGATATCTCTTTCACGCAGAGGTCGGGGCTTATGATAGGCGATATCGATACCGATTTCATTACAGACCAGTACGGCATTGGGGGAAACGTTTTCATTACTCAGGAATCCCAGCGCACAGCTGCTGAAAATGCTGCTGATGCCATATTCTGTTGATCGTTTTTCATAGATCGCTTTCGCCATCGGACTGCGGCAGGTGTTGCCCGTGCAGACGAATAATACATGAAGCATAATCTCACTCCCTGTGTTTTATCCTTTTGCATCGTACCAGGTTTTGCCGATGCCGGCATCCGCGGTCAGTGCGACACGCAGTGTTACGGCCTGTTCCATTTCTTCGCTCAGAAGAGAAGCTACTTTTTGGGCTTCTTCCTCCGGGGCTTCTACGATGAGCTCGTCGTGAACCTGTAGAATCAGACGGGCTTTTAATTGTTCCTGCTCCAGCCGCTGCACTACCTTGATCATCGCAATTTTGATGATATCCGCAGCGGTACCCTGAATCGGCATATTCCGGGCCACTCTCTCTCCGAAAGCGCGCAGGTTATGGTTGGATGAGGTCAGTTCGGGCAGATATCTTCTTCTGCCGAACATGGTGGTAACATAGCCGTCTTTTCTGGCCTGTTCCACAACTTCTTTCATATATCGGTCAATACCGGAGTAAAGGGACAGATAGCCCTTGATATAACGGTCTGCTTCCTTGACGCTGACGCCGATATCCTTTGACAGGGAGAAAGCGCTGATGCCATAGACAATCCCGAAATTGACAGCTTTGGCACGGCTGCGCAGTTCAGGAGTAACCATTTCGTCCGTCAGTCCGAAGACTTTGGCAGCGGTAGTGGTATGAATATCCTGATGTCCTTCAAAGGCGGACAGCATGGCTTTATCATTGGCGATATGAGCCAGTACACGCAGTTCAATCTGGGAATAGTCGGCGTCTACCAGAACACATCCCTCTCCGGCATTGAAAAACTTCCGCAGTTCCCTGCCCCGCTGAGTCTTGACAGGAATGTTCTGCAGATTCGGTTCCGTAGAGCTGATACGGCCGGTACGGGTTTCTGTCTGGTTAAAGTTAGAATGGATACGTCCGTCAGGACCGATGACTTTCACCAGTCCGTCGCAATAGGTGGATTTGAGTTTTGAAAGCATCCGGTATTCTAATATCTCATCAATAATCGGGTGATAGGGACGCAGTTCTTCCAGAACTTCTGCATTGGTGGAATAACCGCTTTTGGTTTTCTTTCTGGCAGGAAGCTGCAGTGTCTCGAACAGTACGACAGCCAATTGTTTGGGGGAATTGATATTGAATTCACCGCCGGCGTGCTGATAGATGCTTGTCTGCAGGGCGTCCAGTTCACTTTGTATACTCTTGCCATAGTCGGCAATGCCTTGTTTATCAACGGCAAATCCGGCATTTTCCATTGATGCCAGTACCCGTGCAAGGGGAATTTCAATGTCATGCAGGAGCCGATCCTGCTGTTTTTCCTGAATCTCCGCCGTCAGCCGATCCGCTAACGGTGAGAATGTCAACAGGGGATGGTCTTTTTCACCCTGATCGGCAGTCGTCTGATACTCCTGCGCAAGACGTTCCATAGAATAGTCCGAGGCATTCGGGTTCAGCAGGTATCCGGCAAGACGCAGGTCAAAGATCATATTTTCACACGCCGTTCCGTTTTTCAACAGACAGGCAAAAAGCGGTTTACTGTCATCTGTGCGGAGAGCGATCGTCTTGTCGGTAAATAATTGTTCCGTAAATGCCGCAAAGTCCGGCATAAAGGGATGAATCTGATAAATCGTACTGCCGTCAGAGAGCGACAGAGCGGTGAGTTCCTCGCCGTCGGTTTCATAGAGCAGATCAATTGTCTTTCCCGAAAAACGGGATACAAGCGATAAAAGATCGGGTGTGTCGCAGAAACCGAGATGTTTGGTTTCTTTAATGTCATTCTTTTCCGGTGCCACGGCAGAGGAAGCGCCTTCCAGCCCGAATTTTTTGATCAGGGTAAACAGTTCCAGACGTGCCATCAATCGTGCCGCTTCACCGGGATCTCCGGATTGGATGCGGTAGTTGTCAGGATCGGTATCGATCGGCGCATCCGTCCGGATCGTACCCAGCATACGGCTCAGGTATGCACTGTCCCTGCCTTCGGTCAGTTTCTTGCGCATGGCAGGCTTGATGTCTATCGTGTCAAGATTTTCATATATCTGATCCAGATCATGGAAACGGGAAATCAGTTCGCCGGCACCTTTCTGACCGATTCCGGGAACACCGGGGATACAGTCGGAAGTGTCGCCCTGAATGGCCTTGATATCGATCAGCTGCGGCGGCGTTACACCGTAGACTTCCATGATCTTGGCTTCGTCATATAAAGTAACTTCCGGTTTACCGAATTTGGTGGAAGCGATCCGGACGCTGACAGTCGGTGAAACCAACTGCAGACTGTCACGGTCACCGGTGGCAATCATACATTCATGTCCGGTTTCGGTACAGACATGTGCCAGTGTACCCAGGATATCGTCCGCTTCAAAGCCTTCACAGGTGACGATCCGGTACCCCATTGCTGTCAGCAGATCTTTCAGCGGCTGAAGCTGGGCGGCTAATTCCTGCGGCATGCCCTTACGGTTGGCTTTATAACCGTCATATGCCTTATGACGAAACGTCGGCGCTTTCAGGTCAAAGGCAACCGCTACTCCGTCCGGCCGGCTTTCGTCCAGTAGTTTTTTCAGGGTCGTCAGAAACCCGTAGATGGCATTGGTAAACTGTCCGTCCTTGGTCGTCAGCAGCTTGATTCCGAAAAATGCACGGTTTAAGATACTGTTTCCGTCTATGACAAGCAATTTCATTGTTGGCTGCTCCTCTCTCCGTTTCACTGCTGCGTGATACATATCGTGCGAAGTGTCCGGTTCCATTTTCAGGAAAGATTTTGCCGGATACTGTCCATGATGCCCACACTTTTGCCGTGGTGGATATATACTCTCGGTACACGCTTTCCGACCAGACAGACCAGTTCATAATTGATGGTTCCGGTCAGTTGTGCCATATCGTCAAAGGAAAGACTTCCTTCACCGATGACGGTGACTTCATCACCGGATTTTACGTCATCGATATCACTGACGTCCAGCATGAGCTGATCCATACAGACTCTGCCGATCAGGGGCGCTTTTTTGCCCTTGATGGTCATAAAGGCACGATTACCGAGACTTCTGGTATAACCGTCAGCATAGCCGATCGGTACGGTAGCAATTTTCATGGGCTTTTCAGAGACGAAGGTGCCGCCGTAACTGACAGGAGTATTGGCGTCAATCGTCTTGACCTGAGCAACGACACTCTTGATCTGCATGGCAGGGTGAAGGTTCAGACGATTCTCCAGTTTTCCGGAAGGAGAAAGACCGTAAAGGATGATTCCGGCACGGACACAGTCAAAATGTGCCTGCGGATAGTCAATGATGGCGCCGCTGTTGGAGCAGTGTATCAGACGGAAAGAAATGCCGCTTTGCTGCAGGCTTTCTACCGCATGGGAAAAGTTATGGAGTTGACGTTCGGTGGCTTCTTTTCCGTCTTCTGCTTCATCCGAAACGGCAAAATGAGTAAAAATGCCTTCCGTAACGAGATGGGGCAGCGCACAGACACGTCTGATCTGCGCAAGGGAATCTTCATCCCGTCGGATATCCTGATACATAAAGCCGATACGACTCATACCGGTGTCCAGTTTGATATGAATATTGACTTTCACATTGTCCAGTGAGGCTGCCTGAGATAATTCGGCAGCGTATTCTTCGGAAAAAACGGCCTGACTGATATGATGATCCGCCAGTACCTTTGCCATACTTGCCGGCGTAAAGCCCAGAATCAATACAGGAAGACGGATGCCGTTTTCCCGCAGCTGCATGGCTTCTTCTATATTGGAAACCGCAAAACAGTCGGCACCCATTTTTTCATACAGCTTGCCCAGAAAGACGGCGCCGTGACCATAAGCATCCGCTTTGATCACGCACATGATCTTGGATTTCGGATTAACGGTTTTGCGGATTTCGTCAAAATTATGTTTAATGGCGTCGATATCAACCTCTGCCCAGGTTCTTCTCAAATAGGTACTCATCGCAAGCACTTCTCTCTGTTTTTTCATAATAATTAATACTTTTATTTTACCCCATTGCCCTGTCCCTGTCAAGCAGGAGTCATCAGGGAATCAGGGCTTTTGAATGAGTAAATAAATTATGAACAGAGCCAGTTAGCAACGATTTTATCGAGGTATGAGTAGTCAAGGAGACATT
>CACYCN010000441.1 GCA_902772895.1 uncultured Ruminococcus sp. | reverse complement strand
TTCCAGAACATGATACAGGGCATAATGTGTCAGGGCGCCGCCGAAATTGATGGCATAATGATTGACTGCCAGACCGACTTCATAATGGTGATTATTGGTCAGACGAACGCTTTCCGTAAGGGTATGTCTTTTAAGCAGTTCCATAAAGCGGGGTCTGAGAGGACTTGCCGGATAGAGCGCACGGATACGGTTCCGTTTCACTTCCGAAGCCCGCAGGGGCATATGACGGCTTTTTGCCAGTTTCGGAGCAATGGCTTCGAACAGTTTTTTACCTTTGGAGTTATTGGGGAAGACGAGAGAAGTACCGTTACCGTCAGTCATTTCAGGGTCAACACTCTGGATGCCCCAGAAGTCGCCGATAGACAGATCACCCTGTCTCGGGAAGGAACAGAACAGACAGTCACCGCAGCTCTTGCGCAGACAGAGTTTATTATGGAATACATTTTCAAAGGGATCCTCTTCTTTCAGGTTACCCTCATAAGTGACACCGTTATCGAATTCCACACGGATATGGGTACTGCTTCTCCAGCCGTAGCGCAGTTTGTCACGGAAAATAATCTCCGTAGGACGCGGCGGTTCCTCACCTGCACATACCTCGGGAAGAGCGGCAATTTCATCGATATACTGATGCAGCATATGCTGGGAAGGAACGCCGTGACAGAGAATATCCACCATATACAGATGATCGTAGGAATGGGGAAGGAAGGATTTCAGACCTGCCACCTGACAGGGGGTACCGGTAAAGAGTACGGTTTTGCCTTCGTCCAGGAGTTTCTTTATCTCACGATAGATCAGATGGATATTACTCTGGGCGTATTTGGACTTGCGCAGGGGAGCGAGTTTGTCTTTACTGTCAACGATACGGTGGACGATTTCAAAGGAACCGTCCTGATATTCCATGGAAGCGCCGCAGACATAGCCGCCGTCTTCCAGTATTTTTTCTGCCAGCATGGTGAACATACCGCCGGAGGAACTTTCTATACGAATCTCGTCGTTTGCCACAGCGGCATAGACTTCCGGATTACGGCGGTTATCAAGGATGGTATTGACTGCCGGACATTGATCGATACATTTTCCGCACTGCACACACTTTTCCGGATCGATAGAGGGCATGATGAAGCCTTCCTCATTTTCCTGCATGGAGATCGCATCTTTCGGGCAGACATTCATACACGCCGAACAACCGGTGCAGATATCATCCGGCACTCCGGCTACGGTAGCGGGAAGTGTATCTCCCATTTTGGGATTTCTGGCACGGAGAATATTTTTTCTTTGTTCTTCTGTCAGAGTCTTTTCTGACTTAATGGCATTTTCCAGCCAGGCAAAGGATTCTTTCGCTTTTTCGTCAATGGTTGCCCAGACTTTTTCATAATCGATTTCCTGAGAAAGAATCTCTCTCAGACGGGCATCCAGTACTTCGGGAGTGGTATCGTCCAGATCCAGATTGATCATACGGTTCTCCAGACCGATCGTTTTGAGCAGGGTTCTGAAACGTGCCAGACTCTGGTCCTTATTGACGATACAGACAAACGGACGGCCGAAGATAATGGAGAAACAAAGTCCATGGAAGGAGTCGCCGATATAGCATTGTGTGTTCTGGAAGTATTTCAGCCAGTCTTCCACGGAAGGATTCTCAACGGCTTCCAGACCGGTTTTCTTGGTAAAGTTGGTGGGATTGTTAGGATTGGGCAGACAGCGGTACTCACAGCCCAGAATTTCCGCAATCTTGAGAATCATCTGTCCTTTATCCTGATTGGGGCCGAGGAAATAGCTTGAGATATATTTGTTTTCCTCATTGACTTCGGACTGGGCGGCCAGATCATGATAGATCTGTCTGTCACAGAGGAACACCGGATCCATGATCTTATCGGCATTCACATGGAAGGTCTCCTGACAGATATTGACGGCTTCGTTTTCACGTACGCCGATATAGTCGAATTGTTTGAGGAAATGCTCTGACCAGACTCTGGCTTCTTCCGGTCCGTCAAAGCCGGAGCCGAAGGAACTTGCCATGGCGATCTTTTTCTTGCCTTCTTCTACGAAGTCGAGGAAGAAGAACTGACCGGCTCCCTTGCCGCAGATGGGATAGTTCCAGACAACGTCCGATCCGACAATGAAGGTATCGATATTGTCGTTGAGTATCTTATAGTCCTGGGAGTTGTGGTAGCATTGTGTGACCTGGTTGTCACAGTATTTGTAGATGAAACGATTGGCAACCGTATCCTTGGAGGCATAGATCGGACGCCACAGAACTTCCGGTTTATTGACCATGATGACGCTGTAACCCATATCATGTACCACACGATACAGCGCATAATAAGTCAGAATGGAACCGTAATTCAGTCCGTACCATAATCCGACAATGCCGACGTCATGATGGGAATCCTCCGCTTTGACGATAAGTTCGTTCTGGTTGTTCATCTCGGTTTCGCTCATAGTAAACACTCCTTTTATATTGGATCGTCAGCCTGGCTGATCAGATATCGAGGTATTTTCTCCAGAAGTTCAGGTTCATCAGTTCTTTACTTCTGTTATGATAGGCTTTGACGGTCTTGCCGTATTTCCATCTGGATTTCAGAGAAATCTTCCGGAGTTTATAGAGAAGACGAATGGTCTCTTTGATACTTTTCTGTGTGACAAAGCCCTTACGGCTGGTATAGTCATAGTTCAGCGCCTTCTGGACACGATAGAAATTCACCGGTCTTGCCGTGAAGGTCGGAGCGACGACCGGCATTTCGTTATCCGCTTTCTTGATACAGGGAAGCATCAGACCGTTAGCGGTGAATTTCCGCCAGATACGGGTATGACGTTTCGGTTCGGGCATCCGGCAGGACTGTTCATAGGCAGGATAGCTGAACGGGATCGGCAGGGTACTGATATCCTGCAGTTTATAGCCCCGTCCCATGACGCTCTTATGCAGCGCTTCACCGTCCTGGGCCATCAGCCAGTCGATACCGTTATAGAAATCGTTGACGCCGTCCATCAGCAGATCGGCATTCTTATAACGATAATAGATGATTTCACGCTTGACCTGTTCTCTCAGATCACGGATGAATTCTTTCCGTTTATATCTCAGATTATGGATGGAGTTATCGATCAGACGGTTACGGAAAATATAATAGTACATCGAAGACGCATATTTATTTTCAAACGGTTCATGCCATACACAGATACCGTTCATGAGAATCAGATTGGTCAGGTTTCTCAGACCGTATTCGACGTCGTCACCACGGATGAAGATCGGCAAAGGCAGGTTTTCTTCCGAAATAATGTGCGCCGGGAAAGCGCAGTACCACCAGGCGTTGAACTCGGTCTTCTCTTCAAATTCGTTATAGAGACAGGCGTCTACGTCCAGCAGATTCAGACCGGATTTGTGAGAAATCAGATAACCCTTATTCCAGCGCGCACCGGCTTCTGTCTGGATAAACTGTTTGTCCAGACGCAGCATGGCGCCTCCTACAAAGGCATCCTGATATTCGTCTTTCAGCAGTGACAGGATCACAAAGGTACGGTAAATGGAATCCGGATTGATGATAACGTCATCATCCATGACCAGAACATGAGTAATGCCGTCCTGTTCACGGCGGTTCATGATCTCGATCATACCTCTGGTAAAGCCGCCGGCACCGCCGGTATTTTTATTCAGGAAGACATGAATCTTATCACACAGCAGGACATCTTCCTGTTTCAGGGTCTGGGCATTGTCGGAAATGAAGATTTCCAGTCCGTCAGCCATCCCGGATTCCGGTTTGCTGAGGAAGGAATCGTATAATTCACGGACGTTCTTGGTGACGAAGACTTCACGCTTGAAGGTACAGATATCCAGCGCAATTTTGACTTTCCGGATCTCTTCTTCCGGCACTTCGCCGTCATACCAGCCGTCAAACAAAGTACCGATTTCGCTCAGGCAGAGCAATTGGAAACAGAACATACCGTTATTGGTCTCCGCTTCAAACAGGAAAGAGTAAACGCCTTCCTGTTCCGGCTCGCCGAAAGTTTCTTCATGCAGAAACTTCGTGGTGGAACCGTCAAGGTTCTTTTCTTTTCTCATCAGGGTGATTCGGAACTGACCCTTGACATGAAGTGTAATATAGATTTTCTTCACCTTCGTATATTTGAACCATTTTTCGGCAGAACAGCCGTTAAAATAGGTATCGAAGCTGATAGAGGAATCGCGGAACATATTCAGATAATCTTTATCCCAGGTAAAGTCGATGGTTCCCTGTCTGCGGAAATACATCTTTTCTTCTGTGCATATGCCTGTCTGGGGAAATAGCAGACTTTGAAGTTTCATTATGTTTTACACTCCTATAGATTTATACATGAATTAATGCATAATAACTGACTATCCATAATTGTAACATTATTGTCAATCGAAATCAAGAATTACTTGCGAATCAAACCAAAAAAATATTAGAAAAATTCAAAAGAGAGTTTTAATTTTTTGTTTCACATGTACGAAGCTTTACACAGCGGATCGTTTCACCGGTGCCGCCGTTCCGTAACATACGGGATAACGCTTCCCGATGAATCCGTTCTCCCGGCATGACGACAGGGATTCCCGGTGGACAGGGACAGGCGCTGTCTGCTGCGATCCTGCCTCCCGCCTTAGACAGCGGCACTTCTTCCGTTTCCGAAAAGACCGCCGCGCGAGGGGATAATACCTGTTCCGGCAGAGGAAAGGGGTGGGGGTGAGGAACCGTTCCGTTGCCTGACAGCGCCCGGATCATGGTTTTCAGCCGGTCAAAGTCCCGTTTGGTATTAAAGGGTGTCGTGATACACACGATATTTTCACCGTCACAGAATTCCGGTTCAATACCGTAGTCATGACAGAATGTGATCTGCCGGTCACCCGTCAGTCCGGCGCAGGCGGTATGCAGACAGATTCGCAGGGGATCACAGTCTCCCTGTGGCTGTACAAGTCCCTGAGCGGCAGCCAGTTCTTTGATCTCTCTGATTACCGGTTCCAGTGCGGCATAGTCCCGGAAACCGCCTTGCCGTAAATAACTGCAGCACCAGTCGATGGATGTCATGATGGGATAGGAGGGACTGGTGGAACCGAACAATGCCATTGTTTCTTTGGCGCCTGCGGCGTGAAAGGCGCTTCGGATATTCAATACCGCTCCGCCGGTCAGTACCGGCAGGGTCTTATGCAGGGAACAGGCACTCATATCGGCACCCAACGCTATGGGATGTTTGTTCTGAGAAAGAAATGCCAGATGGGAACCGTGAGCGTTATCGACTAACAATAAGACGTCATGTCGGTGACAGACCTCCGCTACTCCTGCAATATCCGTCAGTTCTCCGTAATAGTCGGGACTGGTGACATAACAGGCAGTGATATCAGGATGTTCTGACAATGCCGTTTCGACCTGTCCGGGAGTGATCCGTCCGGTAAAACAACCCTGTTCCGACTGCGGCATGATCCATACCGGTTCAATGCCGATCAATGCCGCCGTATTGACGGCACTCCGGTGAATATTTCTTGCAAACAGAATTTTCTTTCCTTTCCGGGATGCCAGACAGAGCATCGTCTGAATGGCAAGCGTGCAGCCGCCGCAGGAAATCAATGTTCTTCCGGCGCCGAACAGCGATGCCAGTCGTTCCTCGCAGTCCCGCAGAATCCCGTTGGCTTCAAAGAGGGCATCCGTATCCGGCAGTTCTGTCAGATCAAGCCGCCATAGATCATCCGGAAAAAATACGGCGCCTTTATGTCCCGGTGTATGAAACGGGGAGAAGTCTTTCTTTCGGTGCTGCTGTAATTGTAAATAAAGGGGGGATTCGATCATGTTATTCCTCCTGCATCATCTTTCCTTTCTATTTTCCTTTCTATTCTATCATACCCTTTCCTGCAAAATCAACCTCCCCCAAGGAGACACCACGGAAACCCATTTTATCCGGGAGGTCCTCTGGGGGAAACCCTTTCCTAAAAAACTGATTTTATCTTTCCGTCATGTAAAATTCATCAGAAATGTTTGAAAATTGATTTCCCTGAGGAGACACTTCCAGGGAAAAACGATTCCGAAATTATTATCCCGAAAAAATGATTTTCGTAACAGTACCTCCTTCGGAATGGATTACCTGGATGGAATCGTATCATCATGGTTTACTTTTTTTACGGAATGTGATATGATAAGAGGAACTGATGAGGAATATCAACAGAAGTATTTGTCTGCGGCTGTTGTGATATCAGACGGACAGAATTCGTTGGATTGATTGTAAACGGCATCATGGACAGGACAGATAACAGAAAAGACGTATATCGGCAAGGAGGAACCTCCATGAGAGATTATTTCAAAAAATGGTTAGGAAGATCGACCGCTTCGGCGCTGTCGGTATGTCTGCTGTTCAGCGGCATTTCCGGGACAGGTCTGCTGCAGGCGGATGCAGTCCGGAATGTTGTCCGGGCCGCTGATACGGAACCGATGGATCAGGTGTTTGAATATACGGTTACCCAGGAAGGGACGGCTGTGATTACCGGTTATCACGGACAGGATCAGGTGTTGGAAATTCCGGCTGAACTGGAAAACGTTCCGGTAACCGAAATCGGTGACGGCGCCTTCTATCATTGTCTGAGTGTGACAGAAGTGATACTTCCTGACAGTGTGACAACATTGGATAGCTGGGCCTTCTGTAACTGCAGTAATCTCGTTGATGTAAAAGTGCCGGATACACTGCAGCGTATCGGTAACCGTGCCTTTGCCGGTTGTGTGTCCCTGCAGGAAATGACTTTCGGTTCACAGAATATGGTATTTGGCGCCAAGGTCTTTGACGGTGATACCCTGACGCTTCGGGCGCCTGTAGGTTCCTCAGCACTGGCGTATGCCAAAAATAATCATATTGACTATGCTTCTATACCGGTGACGGAAACGGATCAGGGCAAGTATGCGTTTTTCGTGAGTTCCGATACCGTTGTCCCCGGACAGGAACTGAAAGTCGGTGTTGACTGGTTCGGCGGCAGTGCAGAGGGATTTGATCTTCCGGAAGAATCCGGAGTGGTCTGGGAAATTGCAAACGGTTCGGTATTAGGTTTTGCGGATCCGTCCGATCAGGATCCGGCGGAACCGTCCGATCATACGGGTACTGTCCATAGCAGAAAGCTGAGTCAGACCGGTGTGACCCTTCGTGCCGGAAATGTCGGTGTCACTGCCGTAAAGGCTTTTCTTGACGGAAAGCTCATGGCTTCCCGAACGATACGTGTCAGTCAGGCCGATGATATTCTGTTCGGAGAGGAAAGGGAACGGCTGAATGGAACCGATTTTGTTCAGGCAATGTGTCAGTCAGGCACAGTTTCCCGTGATGTCTTACATTATATAGCGGTACAGCAGTCGGATGAAATGCCTTCACTGCTGTCTTTGATGCAATTCGATGAACTTGCCGAAAGTGCGGGTATGACCGGTCTGATTCTGCCTTCCGGTGAAGAATCAAGCGAAGAATCCGGTGAAGAATCCGGTGAGGAATCCGGCGAAGAATCAAGCGAAGAATCCAGCG
>CACYCN010000440.1 GCA_902772895.1 uncultured Ruminococcus sp. | reverse complement strand
GGCGATCATTGAAATGGCAGCCGCATCCGGATTGCCGCTGGTACCGGAAAAGAACAGGAATCCGATGAACACCACGTCCTTTGGGACCGGAGAGTTGATACGGGATGCTCTTGACAGAGGCTGCCGGGACATTGCTATCGCAATCGGCGGTTCCGCTACCAATGACGGCGGCATGGGTTGTATGAGAGCGTTAGGGGTACGATTTCTTACCGCTGAGGGCAGGGAACTCTGCGGCTTCGGAAGAGAATTGTCAGAGATAGCATGGATCGATACCGACGGTCTTGACAGCCGTCTCAGTGAATGCCATATCACTGTGATGTGTGATGTCAGCAATCCGCTCTGCGGCAAAAACGGAGCGACATACACCTTTGCCAGACAAAAGGGCGCCACCGATGGAATCATCCTACAACTGGAAAACGGTATGTGCCGTTACCGTGATGTGATACGCTCACAGTACGGTATTGACTGCGATACCATAGAAGGTGCCGGAGCTGCCGGTGGTCTGGGGGCAGCTTTATGCGTCTTCCTGAACGGAACCATGCAATCCGGAATTGAAACGGTGCTGCAGCTGATAGATTTTGACCAAAAACTAAAAGATATCGGACTGGTCATCACCGGTGAAGGCTGTACCGATCATCAGAGTATCTGCGGAAAAGTCATGCAGGGTGTCGGTAGACACGCAATGAAAAAAGGGATCCCCTGTATTGGCTTATCCGGCTCACTTGGCGAAGGCGCAGAAAAGATTCTGGATCACGGTATCTCTTCCCTGCATTGCATTGTCAATGCGCCGATGTCCCTTGCATACGCCATGAACCATGCAGAACAATTATATTATGAAGCTGCGCTCAGAATGTTCCGGACGGTGAAAGTCGGAATGACAATTCATCAGAAAGAAGGCTGTGAAAATGACTGAAGTTGAAAAAATACAGTACACAAAATCTTTTATTGATAAGCTTGCGCAGGGCATTGATCCTATCAGCGGGAGGGTCATCCCCGAAAACGAGATCATCCGTCAGGTTCGTATATCAAGGTGTCTGCACTATGTTTCAGAAATACTGGAACAGGTCATCCGGAACGGCGGAACCTCCTCCAAAAAGAAATTATCCAATCGTGAGAAAAAACCGTTTTTCATTACGGATCAGCAATTGGAAAAATACCCGTATTCTGACATTCCTGTTTCTGTCAGTGAAATAGCAAGAAATATCAATACATTGATCGATACAGAAACCATGCGTTCCATTTCCTATAAAGATATTACCGCATGGCTGATTCAGGTGGGAGCCTTGCAGGAAACCGAAAACAAAGAGGGAAAACGCAGAAAATATCCGACGGCTGCCGGAAAAGATCTCGGAATCACTTGTCAGGAAAGAGATAACGGTTTCAGAACTTATCAGGTGATCCTCTATGATAAATCCGCCCAACAGCTCATTATTGACAATATGGCATTAATTCTTGACCTGAAACAAAACGCTGAAACAAACTGAACCCTATGAACCAGCATATCCCCGGATCATCAGTCACCTGACGGTCCGGGGATACGCTTTGCCGCTGACAAGGTGTTCCTGATCGGATCATGGATTGTTCAGCCATTCCAGAATCTGAGGATAGTCATCCTGGCTGATACCGTGATAATCGTCATCACGTCTGAGAAAAGCGCAGGAAGTATGATCCTTTAGCTTTTCATACATTTTTTCTGACTGCTCAAATGAAACCAACTGATCTTCCTTCCCGTGTATCAGCAATACCGGAACCGTGATCTCATCCGCCCAATAATAAGCCGATCTTTTTTCATACTCTTCCGGATTTTCGTCAGGAGTACAGCCGATATGCTGATACAAGACCGCCTGCATATCATAGCGGTCCTCATAGCATTGAAAGGCGTCACTGATTCCGGATGCAACAATGATCCGCTTGATTCTCTTATCCTGACGAGCTGCCATATAGGTCATCATGCCGCCTCTTGACTCACCGGCCACACAGAAATCTTCCATATCAACAAACGAGAATCGTTTATCACAAAGATCGATCAGTTTCATAACATCATGCAGTTCGTCACCGCCGAACTGATCCGTACCTTCCGAACCGTTACAGCCTCTCAGCTCACAGGCAATCACCACACGTTTGGCATAATAACACTTACCGGCAATATCCACCGCACTCAGTGAACCGATACTACTGTTTCCTCCTCTGCAATAAAGAAGACATTGGCAAGGTGTCTGTGACGCTATGTTTGATACCGGAATAGAAATAAATCCCTTGATCCGATAACCATCCGAAAGAAAAGTAAATTGATACGTCTCACACACTTCTGCGATCTTACTGTCCATATCAACAAGTCCGATATCAAATATATCTTCACTTTCATAATCCGCAAAGTGAAAGCTTTTCTTTACAGTCGCACTTTCCACAGAACTTTCTACGGAGCTTTCTGCGAAACTCCCGACAGAACTTTCAACAGCAGAAGAGATAGTTTCCGTTTTCTCAACAGAAGAATCACTGCTGCCTGAACTGCCGTTGCCGCAGCCGACAAATGATAAGGCTATCAGACCTGAGAGAGAGGCTGCCAGAATCTTTTTCATGAATGCTTCCTCCTGACCGGAAATTTCCGAAAAACAAACCATGTTTTATTCTTTTTCAGAATGATATATTAAAATAATTGTATTATATTTCAAAACGCTTGTCAATACTGCTTTCTCTGACTGACGGAGCGCCGCTTTCACAACTATCTTTCACAACTTCCATTTCCGTCCCATAAGGCACTCCTATACCGTTCAGGGACGGTTGATTTTCTCCTACGATACACTCTTGACAGAACAGACTTCAAGTGCTATAATCTATCGCATACGATACATCGTATGCGATAGATAAAAAGGAGGACTCTCAATGATTCATCAGAAAGAATTTGTCACGGCATCCCTGATCGTAAAACTCGGCAATGCCGTAACGTATTACCGCAATATGAAAATGGAGGATATCGACCTGACGTCGATTCAGAGCGACGCCCTGATTGCTACACTGCGCAATCCCGAAATCACAGCGTCTCAGCTGAAAGAACATCTGAATCTGTCCCAGTCAACGGTTGCAGGGATCATCGAAAGACTGGAAGGCAAAGGACTGATTGCCAAGGTCAGTGATCCCCGGGATGCAAGAAAGATTCATCTCATTCCGACTGACAAAGGCAAACAGCTTGAAGATAAGCTCAGAGAGATCGCGCTGGACATTCAGAACACACTGCTCAGCAAAATGAATCCGGAAGAACAGACGGAATTTTCAAGACTGCTCGGTATCGCACTGGATAACATGAATGACGTGAAGATCTTGAAATAATCTCCGCCGGGGAGCTTTTTGGCAAGGATATCGATCAGTGTTTTCACGCTCTGCACACAGGTTTTCACGGAAGAATCACTGCGGCTCAGCTTCTCACGCCAGCTTTCAGTCGATGATGCCGAAGCGGTAACCGGTGCCAGACTTGCTGCATTGACCGCTGTTGCGGATACTGCCATTCCGGCGGAAATAATCATGATACTGGACATCACCGCTGCCAGTGTTCTTCTTACCTTTGTATTTCTGATTTTCTTTGTCATAATCATCGCTCCTTTGTTTTAGTATATATTCATGATATCAGACTGACTACAACAGAAGTACAACAATCGGATTTGTTATTTTTTTATTTTCGGATTGTTTTGTT
>CACYCN010000439.1 GCA_902772895.1 uncultured Ruminococcus sp. | reverse complement strand
TGTATAGACATTGCCGCTGAAACGGTATTCATCCGTTTCCTCATTCATCAGTGACGTCAGTCCCGCTTCGATCTCACTCCCGAAATTTCTCGTTTCCGCCAACAAAAATGCGGAAACGATCTCATAACGGGAATCTTCAAATACCACTAACGGAATCGGCCGTCTGCCTCCTGTTTTGATAATGCTGTAGGCTAACATACTCAGTCCCCCTCATAGATCGGAAAGGCTGTCGTGATTTTTCCGGCATCATTCAGATACATGTCAATTTCCAGATCTCCGCAGTGTCCGATCCAGATCGTACCGGACGGGTTTTCAGGATTCGATTTTGCTTCTTCATAGGCGGTATTGATCGCATCGACAACCTGCTGGGGTGTCCAGCTTTCCGGATAAAACGAACTGAATCCGTTTTTCTTGACACCGTCTACCGTTACCTTCGCAGTAAATACACCGTGTTCATCCGTCTTGCTTCTCGTTCCGTCTATGATCGAACCCTTACTGTCGGATATCATCGTGTAATGATAACCGGTCGCTTTTCCCTTTTTATTGATGGTTCCGTCAAAAATATGTTCCAGTGTCCCTGACGCAAAATAATCCGTATGGTTCAGCTGCCAGACATCCGCCATGGTATAGGTTACGGTCGGATTCAACGGATCTTCGGATGCTTCGGTTACTTCTGACGTTTGGGATGCCTGGGATGCTTCCGAGGACGATGATGACTGGAAGGCATCTCCGACTTCGGCTATCGAAGAAAACTCGCCGAGGACGGAACTCTCCAGTCCTTTGAGTTCACTTGTAAGGGATGCTGTCAGTTCATTGAGCTGATCGCCGCAGCCACTCAGCAGTACCGTTGATGACAGTATCGTACAGACTGCCAGTCCGGCGGATATGCTTCTGATTTTCAATCGGTTCATGGGATAACCTCCTTATTTTTTCCGCTTTTTTCCGGACGGTTTCGGGGCTTTCGGTTTGCCCTGACCCGTTTTGTTTTTCCCTGACGGCTCTTTGCCCGCCTGTAATATTTTATCGTATTTTTCAAAAGAAATACCATATTTCTGTTCTGCGGCGGTCAATGGCTTTTTGGGTCGGACAGACGGTACATCATTTTTGTTCCTCGGACGGATCAGACATTTTTTATCAAATCCGATTAAATCTGTCCGGTGCGCCGTTACCAGCGCTTCATGTACCAGATCGTAGTTTTTCGGATTCTTATATTGAATCAGCGCCCGCTGCATCGCTTTTTCATGCGGATTATGCGCTACATAGACCGGTTCCATGGTACGGGGATCCACACCGGTATAATACATACATGTCGATATCGTGGACGGTGTGGGATAAAAATCCTGTACCTGTTCCGGACTGCAGCCGATATCCCGCAGATATTCCGCCAGCGCAATGGCTTCTTTCAGGGTCGATCCCGGATGGGATGACATCAGATACGGTACCAGATACTGTGTCTTGCCCAGTGATTTGTTGATCTGTTCATATTTCTTGCAGAATGCCTGATAAACACGGTTGGGCGGCTTGCCAAGCTTTGACAGTACCGCATCGGAAATGTGTTCCGGCGCTACTTTGAGCTGTCCGCTGACGTGATACTGACACATCTCACGGAAAAACGTATCGTCAGGGTCCGCCATCAGATAGTCAAACCGGATGCCGGAACGGATAAATACTTTCTTCACTCCCGGTAATGCCCTGAGTTTCCTCAGCAGTGACAGATAGTCGCTGTGATCGACCGTCAGATTCGGACACGGCTTCGGAAACAGACATTGCCGGTTCTGACAGACACCGTATTTCAGCTGTTTCTGACAGGACGGATGACGGAAATTGGCAGTGGGCCCTCCTACATCGTGAATATATCCCTTGAATTCCGGATCCTGTATGATTTCTTTCGCTTCCGCTATGATCGATTCATGACTTCTGGTCTGGATAATTCTTCCCTGATGGAAGGTCAGCGCACAAAAACTGCATCCTCCGAAACATCCACGGTTACTGACCAGACTGAACTTGATTTCCTTGATGCCGTCAACACCGCCCAATGCTTCATAACTGGGATGATAGCCACGCATATACGGCAGTGCATATACTCTGTCCATCTCTTCCTGACTTAACGGTTCCGCCATCGGATTCTGGATCACATAGCCTTCGTCATATGGTTCCGCCAGTACCTTGCCCGAAAATGCGTCCGTATTGGTGTACTGGATATAGAAACTCCGGGCATAATTGAGTTTATCCGCTTTCAGTTCCCGGTATGACGGCAGTACAATCGGTTCATACAGGTTGTCAAGTGTTTTGGCTTGATAGACCGTTCCTTTGATAAAGGTAATATCCTTGACAGGAATTCCGCTTTTCAGTGCATCCGCAATTTCGACAATGGAGCGTTCTCCCATCCCGTATGATAACAGATCGGCCTGTGAATCCAGCAGTATTGACCGTTTCAGACAGTCATCCCAGTAGTCATAGTGCGCCATTCTCCGCAGACTTGCTTCTATTCCTCCGATGATGACGGGTTTATCCGGATAGCTTCGACGAATCAGGTTTCCGTATACCACAGTGGCATGATCGGGGCGTTTGCCCATCACGCCGCCCGGCGTCAGCAGATCCTTCGGCCGCCGTTTCTTGGAAACAAAATAGTGATTTACCATCGAATCCATCGCTCCTGCCGAAATCAGAAAACCCAGTTTCGGTTCCCCGAATACATTGATACTGTTTTCGTCTTTCCAGTCCGGTTGGGAAATGATCCCTACCCGATAACCGGCTGCTTCCAGTACACGGCTGATAATAGCAGGTCCGAAAGAGGGCAGATCAACATATGCGTCACCGATGACATATGTGAAATCTACCTGATCCCAGCCTCGTTTTTCCATATCTTCTCTCGAAATCGGTAAATAATCCCGATAGGGTGTCTGAGTTCCGGATTCCTCCGGATTATTGTTTTCAAATTCCTTCATCGCTTCCCACCGCTTTTTTGTTATTGATTGCGTGGTATTAACGCATTATGTCAGACTAAAAAATTTCTGCCATTCCGCTTCCCGGAAGCCTAACAGAATTCTGTCTCCGTCCACTATGATGGGACGCTTTACCAGCATTCCGTCAGAGGATAACAGCCGTAGCTGTTCTTCTTCGGTCATTGCGGGAAGCTTTTCCTTTAACTGCATATTCCGGTACAGCATTCCGCTGGTATTGAAGAATTTTTTCAACGGCAGTCCGCTTTGTTCTGCCCAGGTTTTCAGTTCCTCATAGGTCGGCGGTTCTTCTTTGATATGACGATCGGTATATTCTGCCCCGTGTGCTTCCAGCCATTTTTTGGCCTTCTGACAGGTCGTGCATTTCGGGTATTCTATGAACAGCATATCGTTCCCTCCTGTTGCTTGTTACGTTTCTCCTATTATAGCATACTTTTTCGTCACTGAAAATATAAAAAAATTGACTTTTTTGGTTTTTTCATCATTGTTTCCCACTTACAACGAATGATGATTTCCTGCGCCTGCGTGATCGTTTTTCCGCTTTGCTCTGAATCAGAATGTTTTGAAAAGCTGCAAAAAATACAAGCCCAAAGTCTTACTTTTGAGCTTGTATCGGAATTGATTCAATTGTTATGGATAGGCACTCCTGTCGGAAAAAATGCTTCGTCTTTTGATTCGTTCCAGTTTGACCAGCATCGGTTCTGCTCCGAGATAGAGGAATACGGCGGTAGAAACCGCATGAACCGTATCTAACGGCAAACCTAATAAGTAAACCGTCAGCAAGGATGATCCGTTGATGACACTCCTTGACAGAAGTAAGGCAGCAGGATTCATAATGCCTCCGTATATGACAAGCGCCGCAAGAAAACCGAATATCGCCAGTGAAATACGATTCAGCGGCAGTATCTTCCGATGAAACAGTAATCCTCCCAGATATCCGATCAGTCCCATGGCAAACATCTGCCATGGCGTCCACATGCCTTGTCCGAAAAAGATATTCGAAATCAGCATTGATGCCGATCCGATGAGAAATCCGGTTTCCTCTCCCAGGGATACCGCAAAAATGATGACCAGAGCCGTCAGCGGTTTGAATTCCGGCAGCATATAGAACAATGCTCGTCCTGCCACACAAAGTGCGCAGAGCGTAGCCGTCAGAACCAGTTCTTTTGCATGAATTCCACGTTTTTCAAACAGAAAGTAAAAGGGTACCAGACTTTCCAGCATCACCAGCAGGGAAATAAACAGATACTTCGAATCATCCAGAAATCTTACACCTATCCATACCGTCAGCGGAATCGCCGCAAACAGAAATAATACGGTCAGAACGGTTTGCCCCG
>CACYCN010000438.1 GCA_902772895.1 uncultured Ruminococcus sp. | reverse complement strand
TCTGAAGGTATTTTTCATTACGATCCCTCCAAAGAATTTGGTAATGATACGATTATCATACGCAGCCTATCAGATGACTGATCGATCTGAGCAGATAGCAGTATCAAACAGAAAATCATTTACTGATCTTGTTTGATATTATTTTTAGCATAGAAAAATACATCTGTCAATCTTTATGTCAAAATTGTACGTTTTTTGGTAAAAAATCGACAGATGTATTGAATTCATTCTATTTTTTTACAACTTAATTACAGCACGGTTACAGGTTTGATAACAGCAGTATGTGAAAAATCCACTATCATTATTCACCGGAAGCAGAATTAAGATGTGACAATTTTATCGTATATTTTCAGAATGACGGATTGTCGCTGAAGAATATGTCGATCATCACTTACGGAAAGAAGCAATGATATCTTCACACTTAGTCAGTGCCTCATCAATCAGGCTGATATCGCCGACACCTGCCATTGCACGTTCAGGTTTACCGCCGCCTTTACCTTTGACGAGTTCCGCAACCGGTTTGATAATCTTACCGGCATGCATTCCCAGTTCCTGTGCTTCCTTACCGCAGACAACAGCAAGATTTGCTTTTTCTCCGTCAACACCGAACAGGATCGCCACACTCTTGGGAGCGATACTGAGCACATGATCAGACATGGTCTTGAGCGTAGCGGCATTGGTGCCGTCAAACTTACCCTTGATAATTCTGATCCCGTTGACGATGAGAGAAACGGAGAACAGATTTTCCAGTGACAGTGAGGAAATTTTAGCCGTCAGACGGTCAATTTCCTTTTCTTTTTCTTTCAGTTCACTGACAGCGCTTTCGCAGGAAGCCACTAAATGATTGATATGATTGACTTTCAGCGCCTTCATGGATGCTTCTGCAATAGCGGCATAGTCATTGAGCATTTCCAGAACGCCGGTACCGGTGACAGCTTCGATTCTTCTCACGCCGGAAGCGACGGAACCTTCGCTTCTGATACGGAACAGTCCGAGTTTTGACGTATTGTCAATATGGGTACCGCCGCAGAATTCCTTAGAGAACTCTCCGATCATGACAACCCGGACAATATCGCCGTATTTTTCACCGAATAATGCCATGGCGCCGAGCTTCTTGGCTTCTTCGATTTTCATCTCTTTTGTGACAACATCCACCGCATTGAAAATTTCTTCATTCACCAGATTTTCGATCTGTTTCAGCTCGTCTGCTGTCAGAGCGGAAAAATGGGTAAAGTCAAAACGAAGTTTTTCCGCATCCACTAACTGTCCTGCCTGTTCGACGTGAGTACCGAGAACCTTTCTCAGAGCAGCCTGTAACAGATGAGCTGCAGTATGATTTCTCATAATTGCCAGACGATTCTGACGATTCACTTCCGCCTTTACGGTTTCGCCGACTTCAACAGCGCCTTCCTTGATGAGACAGCGATGCATATAAATACCGTTATTGTCCTTAATGGTATCCATTACTTCCGCAACGCCATTCGATGTGACGATCTCGCCCTTATCACCAACCTGTCCGCCGCTTTCAGCATAGAACGGAGTCTTGTCCAGTACAAGAATCACTTCATCTCCGGTGCCGGCAAATTCTGTCTTTTCACCGTCTGAAACAATTGCCAGCAGTTTTCCTTCACTGCAAAGCTCGGAATAACCCGTGAAATCTGTCTTTTCAATCCCGCCGAAGTCCACGCTGTCACTCATCCAGGCATCGGCGCCGGCATTTTTCCGGGCATTCTTGGCTCTGATCTTCTGCTCTTTCAGCAGCTCCTGATAGCCGTCAAGATCAACGGTAAAGCCCTTTTCTTCCGCTACCTCACGGATCAGATCAATCGGGAATCCGAAAGTATCATTCAGTTTGAAGGCGTCCTCACCGGAAATACGGTTGATCTCGGAATTCCGGATAATATCCTCCAGTAATGCAAATCCCTGATCCAGTGTTCTGCCAAAGCTTTCTTCCTCATTCTTGATCACCTTGACAATCAGGTCTCTCTTTTCAGACAGTTCCGGATAGGAAAGGTTTTCCTGAATGACGGTATCGACAACCTTATACAGGAAATTATCCTTGATTCCCAGGAGTCTGCCATGACGCGCGGCACGGCGCAGCAGTCTTCTCAATACATAACCTCTTCCCTCGTTGGAAGGCATGACACCGTCACCGATCATAAAGGTTGTACTTCTGATATGGTCGGTGATAACACGCAGGGAAATATCTGTCTTTTCACTTTCGCCGTAGGTCACGCCTACCAGTTCAGAGATTTTTTTCATAATGTTCTGTACGGTGTCAACCAGAAACAGGTTATCGACGCCCTGCATCACACACGCCAGTCTTTCCAGACCCATACCGGTATCGATATTCGGATGATCCATCGGGGTATAGTTTCCCTTGCCGTCATTGACAAACTGGGAGAATACGTTATTCCAGACTTCTACATATCTGTCACAGTCACAGCCGACACCGCAGGTGGGCTTGCCGCAGCCGTATTTTTCACCTCTGTCGAAATACAGTTCGGTACAGGGACCGCAGGGACCTTCCCCATGCTCCCAGAAATTATCTTCTTTGCCCAGTCTGACCAGGTGAGACGGGTCAATGCCAACTTCCTTTGTCCAGATCTCATAGGCTTCGTCATCGTTCTCATAGATCGAAATATAGATCTTCTCAGCCGGCATCCTGAGCACTTCGGTAAAGAATTCCCATGCCCATGACATTGCCTCTTTTTTGAAATAG
>CACYCN010000437.1 GCA_902772895.1 uncultured Ruminococcus sp. | reverse complement strand
GGGGGCAAATACGTGGAATGGAAGAAAGTACGGGATTTTTCCACTGCCAGAGCGGACGATTTTGTCTATGTACTGGACACCAGCAAAGGGGTCATTCACTTCGGAGATTGTATCCGGGGAATGGCGCCGGAGGGACGCATTTTCATGATTGCCTGCAGTGAGACGCTTGGTGCCGACGGCAATGTTTCTGTAGGAAAGATTGACCGGATGGATGCTATGGACGATGAAAGTATCCGAATTGCCAATTCACGCCGTTCAGACGGCGGCATGAATGAAGAAACCTTCGATCATTGCTGTGTCAGGGCGCATTTGTTATTACAGTCTACCGAAACGCTTGTCACAGATGAAGACTGCGAACGGTTTATTACCGGTATACAGGGACTGAAGATCGAAAAATGTCAGATTGTCAGAGCTTCTTCACATAACCGTGATCCGATCCGTTCCGTTGTTGTGAAGCCGTATTCACCGGACGGAAAGGGAGTTCCGAATCAACGCTATGAGGAGAACATTCTCAATGCGCTGGAAGAAAAACGGATGCTTGGCACCGGGTTCCGCATTGTGAGTCCGGAATATTCCGGCGTCAGGGTTTTTGCGTCGGTGACGGTAGAACGAATGGCTGCCAATGCCAGAGAAAAAATCACGGAGGTTATTCAGGAGTATTTTGCCTCTTATTATAACCGTTTCGGAGTCAATCTCATTCATAGCAGGCTCTATGAAATGATAGACAGGCTGAATTTTGTCATCGGGATCAAGACACTGACGCTTGAGATGGACGGAAGCGGCGCCCAACGTACCAGAGAAGGAAATCTTCTTCTGGCTCCCAACGTCATGGCTTATCTCAGTGATCTGGAACTGATGCTCAACACCAGATAACGGGTCAGGAAAGTCAGGAAAAATGTTGAAAAAAATTCTCCGGAGAAAGGTGTTTTTTCATGAGAGAAAAACTGAAATACTTTATTATCAATAAGGAATATGATTACCGTCGGGGAATTGCGGAAAACATGGAAGTTCACGACAATGCTCTGTGTTATATTTCGAAGAAAAAGTACGGCGTGGGACGGTTCCTGACCAGAATATTTAATGCGGGGGAATCCGAAACGGACTGGCACCGGCTGGTGATTCACCACGAAAACGCAGAAGATGAGGATATCCGGGTCACCGTTTACGCAACGGATGAGATTATGATCAAGGTCAGAAACAAAGAGACCACGATCTTTGATATCTTTGAAGATACTGCTCTGACGCTGTCAGAGAAACTGGAAATGTTCCGGCCGCTGTTAAAAAAGCAGGTGTCAGGCGTTTCGGATATCCTGCTGCATGATGTAAGGGGACAGTTTCTGTGGCTGTTGATAGAACAGTACAGTTCCCATGATGCACCTTCCCGCATCAATGATATCAGGATTTTTCTGCCGGCAGAATCATGGATTGACAGAATGCCGCAGATCTATCGCCGCAGTGACAGTAAGGGGCATTTTCTGGAACGGTATCTCGGGATATTCCAGACCTATTATGAAGAACTGGATGCCGAAATTGAGGGAATTGCCAATCATTTTGATCCGGAATGTGCGGAATCGGAATATCTGGAAATGCTGGCAGGCTGGCTGAGTATTTCCGAAACCTCTGTCTGGACAGAAGAACAGCTGCGTCGGTTACTGCTGAATGCGGTGCAGCTTTACCGGATGAGAGGAACCAAAGAAGGGCTGTCCCGGTTACTGGAACTATATATGGGGGAAAAGCCGTTTATCATTGAAGGTTTTTCAGTCCGTGAGAAGACAGGAATGTCTAAGAACGAAAGAGTGCTGACGGAAATGTACGGCAACAGTCCCTATACGGTAACGGTACTGGTGAAACCGGGATATGATATTGAAGTGATCCGGCGGCTGGCACAGGAAATGATTCCTGCCACCACTGAATTACGGCTGGTAGAACTGGATCCCTATATCTTTCTGGATAATTATGCCTATCTGGGAGTCAACAGTTCTCTGGGAAACTACCGGCCTGCCGTATTGGACGGCAAATCACCGCTGATGCTGCTGACATTGGGCGGAACACCGCCGGAGAAAGATCAAGAAAAAGGAGGCAACCCTGAAACAGACGGGGAATGATATGAAAAATACACAGATCTATCCATATGAGAGAAATAAATATTACTACGGTATGCTGTTGAGTGTGGAGGATTTCAATGCCGAACAGAAATATCTGAATGATAAACGTCGTCTGATGAATCGTCTGGTACATGGTGTCGGAGTTGTCAGCGGTCTGAATGTGGTTCCGATTGATGACAGGACGATTTCTGTCGAGAGCGGTCTGGCGCTGGATAATACGGGACGTGAAATTGTAGTCGATAAAAAAAAAAAAAAAAAACTGTCGATGATTGACGGATTTGACTCTGCCATGAGCAGCGGCAGTAACGCTTATGTCTATCTTTGTCTGGAATACAGCGAGGGAGAGAAAGGTCAGGCTTATGATCTGGCAGGCAATGGCAGTGCGGTGCATGATAAGATCCGGGAAGGCTATCATCTTTATCTGACTTCCTCGGAACCGGATGACAGAATTGATCCGGTAAAGGATATCTATGAACAGTCGATTACCGTCTACAGTGACGGCAAACTTCGTATCCGTCATGTGATTCCCCGTTTTGTCAATCCGCAGTCACCGCTGGAACTGCGTGTGGAGATTGAAACCTTCACCAAACAATATGTCTCATTTTCCTATGATGTGCAGCTGGTCTGTCTGACGGATGATCTGGATAATGATCCGATCCTGACGGTCAAGTTCAATGAAGTGCTCTTTGAAAAGAAGGGCAGATATACGCTGACCTATCCGATTCATTCTGCCAATGTCGTGAATGTGCAGGGTGTAGCGAAGGTAGATTCTTCTTCCTTTATGCTGGCATATGATAAGCTTTCTGCGGAAGCCACCGCATCGGGGCATTCCGAGACATTTATTATCAAAGGCGATATCAGGGAAGCCATGATCAGCGCCTGCTATAGCAGAGACATGGATTCTCAGTTCCGTTCTTCACTGGGGCAGCGCCTGTATCTTGCCAGAATCGATCTGGTCAATGCCGGTGACGTCGTTGTCATTGAGAGTATCAAAAATGTACCCTTCGGACAGTATGTGTTCAGCAATGATTTACAGAACGCCCTGAGTCTGCTTGACCGACCGGAAGGAAAGGAACCGGTTATATCGGATTCCTCCGCTCCGTTAAAAGAACTGCCCCGGGCGTCCGATAAAGAGATTGCCAGCGGTATCTGTCGGGTCGATCTCAGTTCCGGCAGTCTGAAAAACAAAATATTCTATTCCTCAGAAGTGACGCATGGTCTGGGACTGGGCAGCGTGACCCTGATCCTCGGACTGAAAAGCGAAAATAACGGAACGGTTTACGGTGATTCGGACATCTTCAAGGATTCTGTACCGAATGTAAAGCTTGCCGCAAAACTGGATCCGTCAAGAGGCAGTTTTGTGATAGGAGTCATGACGGTATCCACCGTACTGGATGATTATATTGACGTCAAATGGACCGCCATCCGTGACGAAGACGAGGCAGTCGGTGAAAAGAGCCGGATGAAGATTATGATCAAACCCAATACGCTTGTCATTAAGCCGCGTGAGAACCGGTATCTTGAAGCGATCTGTTCCAATATGACCAATAAAACCGTTCGCTGGTCGGTATCTCCGGAAACCGGCGGCGATATTGACGCAAACGGTCTCTATACGGCGCCGAATACGGAGGGC
>CACYCN010000436.1 GCA_902772895.1 uncultured Ruminococcus sp. | reverse complement strand
GGAAAACCTGGAATGCGGATTTTGATGTCTGGAGAGCCGCCAATAATTATCGTGTGACAAGCTATATGTTCTACGAAAATGTCGGTAATAAGAATTCCCGGATCACCTCTGCGACAGACTCCGATCTGGATGCGATCAAGGCAACCCTCCGTAACGGGGATATCATCGGATTCCTGGGCTATATTTCCTCCTATAAGACCACGAAACTCAAGGCCGCTTCCGATCCTGCTATCAATAAAGGCGTTGTCGGTGAATCGGTCATTACCAAACAGATCGGCGTAGACGGCTATCATGCCATGACCATTGTCGGTTATAACGACAATATCTGGACGGATATCAATAATAATAACGCCATCGATGAAGGTGAAATGGGCGCCTTCAAGATGGTCAACTCCTGGGGTACCGGTTATGAAAACGGCGGTTTCTGCTGGATCGCCTATGATTCACTCAATACCGCTTCCGTTGTCAAGGGAGTTGCTTCCGAAAGTAACCGCTATTCCGTTATGCGTGACTACACCAAACTCAATATCGATAAGAATTTCAAATCTTCCAACATCTATCTCAAGTATACCCTGAATACCAATAACCGTACCGACAGCTATCTCGAAATCTCTGCCCGCAGAAAGTCTGACGGCGTTACCTTTAAAAAGAAAACCGCTCCGTATTATCTGATCAGTCAGAGCGGTGCGGCAGCTCTGGGTTATGACGGAACCGAAAACGCTACCGACGGTACCATGATCTGCGATCTGGATAATATCATCAAGGGACTGAATTCCGAAAACTTCCATGATTATTCCTGGAGCGTCAATTTTGTGGATACCGGTAAGGATACTGCCGCTCTTACCGTAAAAGATGCCATTATCGTCGATGAAGAAGCCGGTAAGACTTATCCGCTGGATACGGCGTTCCCCTTTACCGTCAGTGCCGCTGCGAAAAATGTTGCGGTGAAACCTTGCTATAACTTCTCTAAAATTGCGGTTTCTCCGAAAGAGAATATTACCGTCAATAAAGCGGTCAAGATCGTTGTCAATGCCGAAAACGAAACCAGAGGTTCCGATCCTGTCAAGTATCATGTCAAGATCAGAAAAGACGGAAAACTGGTTTATGCCAAGGCTTTCAAGGCGTCTCAGGTGGACAGTGTGAATCATACCGCTGTCGCTTCCATTAAATATACGCCTGCGGAAGTCGGTCTCTATAAGGCAACCGTGACCGCTACCGATGCCAGCGGTTCGATCTCATCCCGTTCCATCTCTTTCAAGGCTTATGCGGAAGAACTGGCAGTTCGTTCCGTGACCTTCGATACCGGTAAATATGTCGGTAACTATGAAAAGGTCAAGATCATTCCCCGTGTTACCGGCGGTACGGCGCCTTATACCTATTCCTATTATTTCACCAAGAATAATAAAACCTATAAGATCGCCGAAAATACCAAGTCCGCTTATAAAACCAAAACATTCGGTGCCAGTAACGGGAATTATAAAATTACCGTCAAAGTGAAGGATGCCGCAGGAAAAACCGCCGAAGGATTTGCTTATCTGAAGGTTTCTCCGCTTACGATTTCCCGTCTGGATTATTCCAACGAGAACCTGCAGGTCGGCTATACCACCGCTATCAGCGCTGTCGTCAAGAATGCTTCCTCTGCGATTACCGCTGCCAACTATGTCTATACCGTTACCAAAGACGGTAAAACAGAAACACTGGAAACCAATAGTGAGAAAAAGGCTTTCTGGAAACCTACTGCAGAAGGTACCTATACCGTCCGTCTGGATATCAAATATAACGACGCGACACTCGCTTTCAAAGAAGACGTTTATGAGGTCAGTAAGGTGGATGAACACGCCAATATGATCAAGATCAACGTCAATGTCATTACTTATGTCTATAACGAGATCAGGGAATCTACCGTTCCCTATACCCTCCATTACTGGAACAATAACGGTCTGGTAGGGGATGTCAAGTGTGAGGCGCTCAATACGACCAAACAGAAAGACGTCGGTTTCTGGGGCAGCGCTCAGACTTTCCGTCAGTATGTCGCCTATATTCCGAAAGCGGCTACCGGTTATAAGTTCCATATCGGTGACAGATGGTTCCCGGACGGCACTCAGGTCGGTGACGGTAATGTCTCTACCAGCAATACCGTCTATGTCTTTAACTATGACTTTGACAGATGCGTCTATACCAAGGAGTAATTCAATGATGTCTGACCGGATATCATCGGAAACAAACCGCTTTGTCGGAAATCTATTCTGATCTGACAGGTCACAGGTGCATAACCTCCCGTTCAGGAGGGTTATGCGCCTGTACTTTTTTGTCCGGAATTACAAGCGTGTCTTCACATGAAGAGATATTTTTATTTCTCTTGACATTTTCATCGGAAAGTGTTATGATAAAGAAAAGTGATGTCGTTTATCGTCAGATATTGAGATAGGCAGAAAGTCAGACCTGCCCTTTCAGGAATCATCCGGTAACGGATGAAAGGAGGTAATTCGATGAAACAATCGTGGCGGACAAAACTGGGCGCCGTCTCCCTTTCGGTATTGACACTGATGATGGGAAGTATGGCGGGATTCTTTGAGGGACTGACCGTTCTGGCGGCAGAATCCCATGTGACGGACTATTCTTATACGATTATCCCGCTGCTGGAACCGTTCAATGAATATTTCTATGTCAAAACGGATAATCCGGATCCGTCTTCTTTCCGGTTCAGGGATGTGTCATCGGTGTATTATTCGGAGGCTGCAATCGATGCCGTTACCGCGCGTGACGATTCCGTCTTTCTTTTCGCCGATGTTTCGTATGAAAATGAAGCAACCGGCCGTGTCGGCGGCGGCTATCTATTCAAAAGTTTCTCCACAGACGGCGGTCAGGTGGCACTGCAATCCAGAATTCCGGGCCGCTATAGCTGGGACGATACGTGGAAAGATACCGATATTACCCTGACGCTGCCGGATCTGATGGATGAGACCGATTATCTGATCCGTACCTATGCCGATCAATCGGAATTCTTTGATAATATGGATGCGGTACAGAACGGTCTCCGGCAGATTTGTCTGTATAGCGGGTCCTATATCCGGGGAACGCTCGAAAGAACCGAGTCTTACTGGGCTATCTCTGACTCCCCCTATATCGATCAGGCGTTTTATATCCAGTCTCCGTATTCCCGTGAGGGAAATGACAGCCTGTTTGCTTCGGTAATCTATCCCTTCCGCTATGATTCTGTGGGGTTCCCGCTTACGATGGCACAGGTCGCTCAACGACTGGACAGTTCCTCTGCCTGGCGATGGAGCGATGATGCGCATTATCTCATTCATGTCACCTGTCAGAATGAAACCCGTACCTATGGCGGTTCCGGAAAAGGAAAAGGGCAGGGAATCGATCGGAAGGATATGATCCGTTACTTTTCCTTCGGCGATCAGATACCGGAACTGACTCTCGAAGACTCCCGTCAATTGCTCCAGGCCTATGCCGCACTGGATGTGCCGGATGATCTGGACTTTGATGACCGGCTTACGTGGAAGTCCGTCTGGGATAGTGTGGGAGAAGGTTCCTGGGTGCGTCTGCTTTCCTTTGCCGGCGGTGCAGGATATGCGTATCTGTATCAGGCCGGCGACGGTTCCTATTTTAATACCGACGATTCCGGCGATGCCGGCGGTGGGCTGTATTGGGGCGGTCATGTGGGGTTTGCCTCAGATTCCTGGGTGGACGGCAGATATGTCGATGACTATGAAAACTATCTCCCCGGCGCTACCTTTGAACAGCATCCTACCAGCAGTATCATTCTTTCTCATGTTACCGTTCCTCAGATCCGGGCAAAAGCCATATATGTGTATCAGCCGGATACCGATTCCTATGATATCACCTATGAAGCGTATTCCGTCGAGGAAACCGTGAAAACGGTCCCGTTCCGGTATGATGACGGGAAAAATCGCTGGATGGCTTCTTATGACGTTTTTGAGACCGGCTGTCTTGATGCGGATGATATCTATGATATGGTACAGAAGGGTTTTCTGGATGCCGTCTATCTGGATATGGTCTCCCTCACCCGCAAAGAAGCGGAAAAACTCCGTGTGGACAGAAATACCAATCAGCCTCCTGTCAAAGGACTGATCTATGACCGTACCGTTCCTGCCGGTACACCCTTTGCTTTGACATCTCTCAGTCAGGCGGAAGTCAGACTCTCGGCTGTCCGTTTTGTCGGAAACGGTCAGGTGAAACGTCCTGCCGTGACCGTTACCTGTCAGGGGAAAGTTCTCAGGGAAAATACGGACTATATCCTGGAGTATTCCGACAAAAACAGCCGGACAGCCGGTCGTTATACGATTACCGTCAGGGGAATGGGCGATTATTACGGGACGGTCAGAAAGGCTTACCGTATCGTGACACCTGCCGATAGTCTTACTCTTAAAGAATCGGCTGTGAGCTGTCAGGTCGGGGAAAGTCTCTCCCTGACGGCAGTGACAGCGCCTCTTGACGCCGCTGACGGGATTACCTGGACCAGCTCCGATCAAAATGTGGTAACGGTTTCGGATGGCGTCGTCACAGGTGTCGCTAAGGGTACGGCTACCGTTACGGCAAAATCGATCAACGGTCTTACCGCTGTCTGTAAGGTGTCAGTCGGATTGCCCCTCCGGAATCTCTCAACGCTTTCCCTCCATACCCTGACCCTCGGTCAGCGGGTTACGGTGCAATGTCTGGCTGACGGCGGAACCTCTCCTTATACCTATTCCGTTTACTACCGCAGGTCAGGCGCTTCTTCCTGGACGACGGTTCAGAAAGCAAAGGCGGATGCCCTTGTCGGAGTGACCCCTCAAACCGCCGGTAACTATGATATCATGGTCATTGCCAAGGACGCCCACGGTTCAACCGTTAAAAAAACCCTGTCCCTGAAAGTGAATCCCAAGCTTCAGAATACTTCCGTCCTTTCTGCCGATACCGTTGCCCTCGGCGGTAAGATCAAGGTCAGAGGCTTTGCCCGGGGCGGGGACGGTTCTTATCAGTTCGCCGTTTACTATAAGAAAGTTACCGGGTCTTCCTGGTCAAAACTCAGGGGTTATTCGGAAAAGAATATCGTCTATTATTCGCCCAAGACAGCGGCGGATTATGTGATCCGGGTGTTTGTCAAAGACGGCACCGGTAAGGTCGTCAGTAAGGACCTGATATTAAAAGTGACAAAATAACCGTTAAGATGCTGTCTCGTCATTCTTTCGGAACCGTTGGGAGAGAGACGGACAGCGGTCGGTGAGAAAAATCAGGAATTTTTAGAAATATGCGGGAATAATTTTGAAATTATACTTTATATTTTGCGAAATTTATTGTATAATAAGAGCGGACGTATCCGCAGCCTGTTCACTGCGGTACAGATCAAATTTTCAATATCATGGAGCGTGATGACAATGGCATTAGTAAATGCAGCAGAAATGCTGAAAAAGGCAAAGGCAGGTCACTATGCAGTAGGTCAGTTTAACATCAATAACCTTGAGTGGACCAAGGCAATCCTTCTTACCGCTCAGGAACTGAATTCTCCTGTGATCCTCGGTGTATCTGAGGGCGCCGGTAAGTATATGACCGGTTTCAAGACCGTCGCTGCGATGGTCAAGGCAATGGATGAATCTCTGGGAATCACGGTTCCGGTTGCTCTGCATCTGGATCACGGTACCTATGAAGGCTGCTATAAGTGCGTAAAGGCCGGCTTTACTTCTATTATGTTTGACGGTTCTCACTATCCCTTTGAGGAAAACCTGGCAAAGTCTAAGGAACTCGTGAATGTCGCACATAATCTGGGTCTTTCTATCGAGTGCGAAGTCGGTTCTATCGGCGGCGAGGAAGACGGCGTTGTCGGTATGGGCGAATGTGCCGATCCCGAAGAGTGTAAGGTAATTGCCGATCTGGGCGTTGATATGCTGGCTGCCGGTATCGGTAACATTCACGGTAAATATCCCGATAACTGGGCGGGTCTCTCTTTCGAGACACTCGACGCCATTCAGGCTAAGACCGGTGAAATGCCTCTCGTTCTCCATGGCGGTACCGGTATCCCCGCTGATATGATCCAGAAGGCGATCTCTCTCGGCGTTTCTAAGATCAACGTTAATACCGAGTGCCAGCTTTCCTTCCAGGAGGCTACCAGAAAGTATATCGAAGAGGGTAAGGATCTTCAGGGTAAGGGCTTTGACCCCAGAAAACTCCTCGCTCCCGGCTTTGAAGCGATCAAGGCTACCGTTAAAGAAAAAATGGAACTGTTCGGTTCTGTCGGCAAGGCCTGATTCTTTTTCGATTCACAGCAGGCACAGTCTTTTCGGAGACTGTGCCTGCTTTTTTGATTCCGACCGTTCAGGGATCGGTTCAATTGTAAAAATATTGTGAAGACTATAAATTAAATACATCTAACTATTGACAGCGAAGGGGAAGTGTGCTATAATATTTCTAACGATTAAACAATTGTTGAATTGTTGCAAAGGAGAATGAACGATGAAAAAAACGTATAAGATTGATGTAGACTGCGCCAATTGTGCCAATAAGATGGAAAACGCTGCCAAAAATACGGACGGTGTGAAGGATGCTGTGGTGAATTTCATGACACTCAAGATGTCCGTGGAATTTGAAGACGGCGCCGATCCGAAAGAAGTAATGCCCAGAGTGCTGGCCGCTTGTAAAAAGGTAGAGTCTGACTGTGAGATCTTTCTGAAATAAGCCTCATAAGCATGATATCCATGCTCGATATGATAAGGTCGGTTTTTTAGGATAGGGTCCGGGGAGACTGTCAGCTGCCGTTTTTGTTAATGTCTGTCAATTCGGCTGACAGTGTCCGGCAGACGCTGTCGGTGCGATGACGGGAATCGCTCCCCGGAAACCGCCGTCCTGAAAAAGGAGATGAGGGTATGAATCGAAAACAGAAAAAGAATCTGATCCGGATCATTGTGGCGTCGGCGATGATGATCGGTTTTTTGTTTATCCCTGTCAGCGGTATCTGGCGGCTGATGCTGTTTCTTGTGCCGTATCTGATCGTGGGATATGATATCCTGATCAAAGCCGCTAAGGGTGTGAAAAACCTCCAGCCCTTTGATGAGTGTTTTCTGATGGCAATTGCGACGATCGGCGCCATGATTGTGGCGGTGATCGGAGACAGCGATTATTATGAGGCTGTCGCCGTGATGCTTTTTTACCAGATCGGCGAGTGGTTCCAGGGATATGCCATCGGGAAAAGCCGGAGAAATATCAGTGATCTGATGGATATCCGTCCGGATTATGCCAATCTGGAAACGGACGGTCAGATCGAAAAGGTCGATCCGGATGAAGTGGAAATCGGTTCGGTCATTGTGGTGCGTGCCGGAGAAAAAATTCCCCTTGACGGTGTCATTATCGAGGGTCAGTCTACCTTGAATACCAGCGCACTGACCGGGGAAAGTCTCCCCAGAGATGTCAGGGTGGGGGATGATGTCATCAGCGGCTGTATTAATCTGAGCGGTCTGCTGCGTGTCAGAACAACCAAAGAGTTTGAAGAATCTACCGCTTCTAAAATTCTGGATCTGGTGGAAAATGCCAGCTCCAAAAAATCCAGATCCGAACATTTTATCTCCAGATTTGCCCGTGTTTATACGCCTGTTGTTGTTTTCAGCGCCTTGGCTCTGGCGGTGCTGCCGCCGCTGATCAGGATGCTGGCAGGAATGGATGCGTTGTGGGGTATGTGGATCTACCGCGCTCTGACATTTTTGGTCATCAGCTGTCCCTGCGCACTGGTTATCAGTATTCCCCTGAGCTTTTTCGCCGGAATCGGCGGCGCCAGTCGGGAAGGGGTTCTGGTCAAGGGTTCGGACTATCTGGAACGCTTATCCAAAACCAGAACGGTCGTTTTTGATAAGACGGGTACGCTGACAAAAGGCGTTTTTGAAGTAACCGCCGTTCATCCGGAAGAAATTGATGAAAAAACGCTGCTGCATTTAGCCGCCCATGTGGAAAGACATTCGTCTCATCCGATCGCCGCTTCTCTCAAGGCCGCCTATCCCGGGGAAGCCGATGACTGTGAAATTACCGGGGTGGAGGAAATTCCCGGTCAGGGCGCCAGGGCTACCGTTAACGGAAGAGTGGTTTGTGTCGGTAACGAAAAAATGATGCGGACGGTCGGCGCTTCTATCCGCAAATGCAGCCATCATCATACCGGTACCGTGGTGCATATCTCCCGTGACGGGAAATATCTCGGTCATATTGAAATTTCCGATGTCGTTAAGCCAGGCGCCGAAAACGCCATCCGTTCACTCCATCGTTCCGGTGTGAAACATACGGTCATGCTGACCGGGGATTCTCAGAGAGTCGCCGTTCATGTGGCGGATGAGTTGGGAGTGGATGAAGTTCATGCCGATCTGCTGCCGGAAGATAAGGTGTCTGAATTGGAAAAACTCCTGGAACATAGAAAACCTTCTGAGGTGGTGGCTTTTGTCGGTGACGGTATCAACGATGCGCCGGTGCTGTCACGGGCGGATATCGGGATTGCTATGGGCGCAATGGGTTCTGACGCTGCGATCGAAGCGGCGGATATTGTCCTGATGGATGACGATCCTGTCAAAATTGCCAAGGCGATCCGTATCTCCCGCAAATGTATGCGTATTGTCAAGGAAAATATCTGGTTTTCTATCGGTATCAAGGTGCTTTGTCTGATTTTGGGCGCTTTGGGTTTTGCCAATATGTGGGTCGCTATTTTTGCGGATGTCGGTGTTATGGTTATCGCTGTTCTGAATGCGATCCGTGCGCTCTTTGTCAAAAATCTCTGAACGGCGGCGTATCTCTGTCACGCTTGCCGGCTTTTATATGATTGGCTGAGGGCTGAGACTTTCCGTTTCCATGTTGGGACGCTGTCCCAAACCCTGCCAAGAGGCATCTCGCCCTTTGGAACCCTCGGCAGGGACCAGTCCCTGCGAACGTCATAAAAAGCTGAAATATGCTCCGCAATACCCCCGCAGTGTTTGCGATGATTATTTTGATTGCTTTCGTGATTCTCCTATCAGACCAATCCGGGAACGGTGGATGCCGTTCCCTCTTTTTTTCGATACCGGATGTTCCGGCGGTTTGCCGCCTCTCAGGTATTCCTCTGTTCACAGAAAGCCCGGTGTCGGATAGGTGATGATTCGTCACTGCCGATATGTCCGGAAGATTATTTTGTCAAGAATGTTCGGGTATCATTGTTGACTTTAAGTAATAATTGTATTATAATTTCTGTATATTTCCCGGTTCATTGGAACGGATTTGATTTGGAAGTTAATAACCTTATCTTCCGGATGTGACTAAAAGGTGGGTGATGGAATGGAATTTAACAGAAAAAATATGTTGAGGGTCTTTTTCCTGGCAGCGTGTATTATCCTGTTTTATCTGGCGTTTCAGCATCTGGACATTGTGTTCGGTTTTCTGAACTGGCTGGTCGGGGTGATGACACCGTTTATTATCGCCGGATGTCTGATCTTCTTCCTGAATGTGCCGTTGAAAGCCATTGAACGACACCTGTTTCGCCCGAAAAACGGGAAACCTGTCAGTAAGATCAAGGAAAAGGCACGGCGACCGATTGCCATTGTGCTCTCCATTGCGATTTTTTTGGCGGTTATCGTTATCTTCCTGGTCATTATTATCCCTGAGATCGGCAAGAGTCTGGCAAGAATTGCGGAAAATATCCCCCGTACATTGGAAAATATCCAGAACTGGCTGACGGATGTCGGAGAACAGGAAAATTATTTCTCACAATTGATTAACGGACTGGAAATTGACTGGAAATCGATCACCACGAATGTCGTGAACTTCCTGAAAGATAACAGTGCGACATTGGTTACTTCCGCTTTTTCCGTTGTCAGTTCGCTGATCAGTACATTGGTCAATGTGGTACTGGGATTTGTGATTGCCATTTATGTGCTGATGAGAAAAGAAAAAATCTCTTCCGATATGAAAAAGCTGATCTATGCCACACTCCCCATTAAGGTAGCCGATTTTATCGTTGAGGTCGGTCATATTACCAATAAGTCCTTCTATAACAGTATTACCGGTCAGATGATTGAATGTCTGATTATCGGAACGCTGACGGCGCTTGGTATGACGATCCTCGGATTGCCTTATGCTGCCCTGGGCGGCGTAGTGGTTGCCGTACTGTCCTGGGTGCCTATGTTCGGTATTTATATCGGTACCGGCGTCGTATGCCTGCTGCTGCTGACGGAAGACCCCATTCAGGCATTATGGTTTTTTATCTTCATGGTCTGCCTCCAGCAGGTGGAAGGTAACTTTATTTATCCGAGAGTGGTCGGTTCTAAAATCGGCCTGCCCCCGTTTATTATCATTTCCGCTATTATTCTGTTCGGTTCCTTCTTCGGATTAATCGGTATTCTGGTGAGCGCTCCCGTTACTTTTGTGCTTTATACTCTGGCTCGCCGTTTCGTCTATCGCCGTATCGAGGCAAGGGATATCCCTTCGGAAAAATATCAGATTACGTTTGATACCGCTCCTGACAGCGCTGAACTTGAAAAAATTCAGAAGGAAATTGATAAAAAAGCCAAAAGCGTTATGAAACGGAAATCGTCTTCCGCTTCCTCTCAGACTTCCAATTCTCCGGAAATCGAAGTGGAAATGAGTGAGAAGCCGCCGCCTGAGAAAAATGCCAGACGCTTTTTCAGCCGGAAAAAACGCTGAATTGTCGGTCTTCCGATGAGGATTCCGTGAATTCGTTTGTATCCAGCAGACGTCTCTTTTTGATAGAGAGACGTCTGCTGTTTGTTTGGTTAAGAATTTGAGGATTTTCAGAAGGTAAGGAGATTGAACCGGAAAACCCAAAAAAACCAAAAAAATTGATAAATTTTTAAAATAAGCATTGTAATTTTAGTGGAAAGTGTGATAAAATTATAATGAATCCTATGAATCAGTAACAGGCTGATACTAAAATCAGATCACTGTCTTTCAGGAAATGAGGATCCTTCCGTTTCATCAGAACAAGACGCTGTCAGTGACGGCGCAGGGAGGACTCTCTGACGGACAGGGTCGGAAATAATCACGAATGTCAGAGAAACACTTTGCCTGAAAACACTTTGCCTTTTCTGACAGACGTGTCGGGTTTCTGAACTGCCGGATCGGATTTTAGCATGACACAGGGAACAGAAACGGCTGTTTGTGAAAATTTCCGGTCGGGAATCTCACGATGACAGCGGTGTCGGTTCAGACAGCAATGGCTTTAACGGGGGGATCATGTTGCTGAAATGGAAAAAAAGAATTCTGAGTTGTTTAGTAGCATTCTCAATTGTATCAGGAGGAAGTATCATGGCAAATGCAGTCCCGGAATCATCCACTAACCCAACTACTACCACTTATGCCCATGAGCTGGATGCGCAGGCTTATAACGGCAATGACCTTGGCGCAACTTATACCAAAGCGGCAACGACTTTTAAAGTCTGGGCACCTACCGCTTCCCATGTGGCAGTCAAACTTTATGCCACCGGCAGTTCCGAAGAAGCCGGCGCACAGGATCTTGGCACCACTTCTATGGTGAAAGGTGAAAACGGTGTCTGGAGCGTGACAATCAACGGCGATAAGAAAAATCTGTATTATACATATCTGGTGACGGTCAACGGTGTGACCAGAGAAGCGGCCGATATCTATGCCAAAGCCGCCGGCGTTAACGGTAACCGCAGTATGGTGGTGGATCTGGACGCCACTGACCCGGAGGGCTGGGCGAAGGATCAGCATATTCTCTATGATAATCCTACCGATGCCATCGTGTGGGAAGTGCATATCAAAGACTTTTCCAGCAGTGAAGTGTCCGGTGTGTCTCTCAAACATCGGGGAAAGTATCTGGCGTTTACCGAAAACGGTACGACCCTGAATGATCAGGGAGAGGTTTCTACCTGTATCGATTATCTGAAAAAACTGGGCGTTACTCATGTGCAGCTGCTGCCTGTGTATGATTATGCGACAGTCGATGAGTCAAAGGTGGATTCGGATGAATTTAACTGGGGCTATGACCCGAAAAACTATAATGTCCCGGAAGGCTCTTATTCTACCGACCCCTTTAACGGTAATACCAGAATTACGGAATTCAAACAGATGATCATGGCGCTGCATCATGCCGGTATCGGGGTGATCATGGATGTGGTGTATAACCATACCTTTACCGCGCCCGGCGGCTGGTTTGAAATGACCGTGCCGGGGTATTATTATCGTCTTAAAGCGGACGGAAGTTTCAGTGACGGTTCCGGCTGCGGCAATGAAACTGCCAGCGATCATCTTATGTACCGGAAATATATGATCGATTCGATCCTCTACTGGACCAATGAATATCATATTGACGGATTCCGCTTTGATCTGATGGGAGTGCATGATGTCACTACCATGAATGAGATCCGGAAAGCCCTTGATACCCGTGTACAGGGCGGCAGTAAAATCATTATGTACGGGGAACCCTGGACCGGCGGCGATCTTTCTACCAAGGCTACGACCGGCGTCAAGAGTAATGTCAAATTACTCGATAACCGTATCGGCGCTTTTAACGATATGTTCCGTGATGCGGTCAAGGGTCATGTCTTTAATGCCAATGAACCCGGTTTTGTGCAGACCGGCAGTGAGAAGGGCAATGTGATGGCAGGTATTGTCGGCAATTGTCTGAGCGATCAGTTCAATCAGCCCTCTCAGACGGTTACCTATACCTCTGCCCATGATAACTTTACCCTCTATGATAAACTGGTCCTCTCGGTTAAGAATGATGACAGCTTTAATGACCGTGATGACAATCTGGTTGAAATGAATAAAATGTCGGCGGCACTGGTGCTGACGTCACAGGGCATCAGCTTTATGCAGGCCGGTGAAGAATTCGCCAGAACCAAACAGGGGGATGAAAATAGTTTTATCTCTTCTACCAAGCTGAATCAGCTTGACTGGAACCGTACCGTGGAATATGCGGATCTGGTTTCCTATTATTCCGGACTCATTGATATTCGGAAACACTTTACGCCTTTCCGCTGCGCCGATCAGACGGCAGCCAAATTGATTACCTTTGCCGATGCCCCTGACGGTGTGGTGGCCTATACTCTCGAAAATACCCTCACAAAAGGGAAGGAATGGGCTCAGGCAGCATTGCTTTTCAATGCCTGTGATACGGAACAGTCCGTGACACTGAAAGCCGCTGACGGCAAAAAACTGCCCGATCAGTGGACGGTCATTGTCAATCAGACAGAAGCCGGTCTGCTCGATCTCGGTACCGTTAACGGTAATACCGTGACCGTTCCCGCAAAGTCTTCTATGATGTTAGTGGATAAAGCCAGCTTTGACCAGTTGAAGATCGCTTCCGAACAGTGTACCGTTCGTGTGGAATATAAAGACAGCAGTACCGGAGAGGTGCTGGATGCCCGTTCTTATAAGGGAACTGCCGGTTCGGCGTATTCTACTGCCAAAAGTGATTCCCTCGCCCTGGCTTATGACTTTGAGCGGATCGAAGGAAATGAAAAAGGGAATTTTACAAAGTCCGTTCAGAATGTGACGTATTACTATCAGAAGTTTTCCGGTCATATTGTGTCGCTTACGGTGAATTATTGCAGACCTGCCGATCCTATGCTGGGCGGCGGGGAGGAAGCGGTGGAAAAACCTTTCTCCATGAAACTGCGGGAAGGGGACGCTTATAGCGCTCCTATTAAGGAAGTCGCCGGTAT
>CACYCN010000435.1 GCA_902772895.1 uncultured Ruminococcus sp. | reverse complement strand
AGGAGGTGACAGTAATGGAAGATACGAAAGGAAAAAAAGAAACCAAAGATCCGAAACTGATTATTACGCAAAAAAAATACGTTGCGGAAACGATGATCATTTCGGCCCGTCTGCCGAGAGATCTTATCGCTGATCTGGATAAGGCAGCGAAGGCGTCCAGACGTACCCGTAATGAGATCATTATGAGAAGTCTTGAATTTTCACTGAATCATATGGATATTGTGATTGACTGATTTCCATGGAAAAGGGAATCCGTCAGATAACCAGCAGGTGATAGGCAGGTTATGTATTTCTCGGGAACTCACAGACGGAACAGTCTGTCAGGAGAAAGCCGCTTTATGGCTTTCTCTGACAGGCTGTTTTTTCATTTCCGGTATTTTTGTCATGAACGCAGGAAGAAGGATGTTCTGAAACTAAGATTGGTAATTATTGGATAAAATGTCTGCTTTTAGAATAAATATGAAAAAAATTTTAAAAAATTGTTAATTCAGATTGACGAATATATAAAAATATGTTAAAATGTGGACAGAAATCATTTATTTATCACAAAGGAGGATGAAACAATGAAACGATTCACACGCACACTATCGTTGTTCCTGGTAATCGTAATGAGTATGGGGATCTTCGGAATCCAGCTGACCGTACAGGCTGCTTCCGCATCCATCAGTTACCAGTTCAGCGGAGCAAACGCCAATGATGCCGGTTATGCGCAGGGAACCATTTCCTTTACAGCGGATGCCAGCGGTACCTACCGTCTGTATTGGGCGGACGACACAAAAGAACTGGAAGGCTATAGCCGTATCGCCAAGTTCACCATGTCATCCGGTCAGACACAGTCCGTCACTCTCGGATATCATACGGCGATCCCGGCAAAGGCGACCAGAATTATCGCTCTTCTGGACGGAACAAGTGCCAGTGAAGCCAAAGCAGTCTATGCAATCCCCAGTCAGAAACAGCTTTCTGCCGCCAGCGGTAAACTGCTGTATAAATTCAGCGCCTATTCCGATATTCATATTGATAAAGGAAGCGGCTGGTATGTGGATGCGGAAACACATTTCAAAGAAGGTCTGCAGTATGCCACCGATAAAGGATCGGATTATCTGATCGTATCGGGCGACTGTGTCACCAATGATTCCGGTCCGGATAAAGAATGGAAAGTCTATGAGACGATCCTGAAAGAAAGCAATTTCGTTAATCCTGTGTGGGAGTCAGACGGTAACCATGATATGCGTCAGGATGTTGACAGCGGTCTGAAAAGCTTTATCCGTGGTTCCGGTATCGACAGCACCAAGGAAGGTTTTGATGCCGGAAAGCCTTATTATTATAAGGTGGAAGAAAATACCGGCGATCTGTTCCTTTTCATGGCGCTGGAAATGGATAAGTCCCCCGGTCAGGCGGATGTATTATCCGATGAACAGCTTGCCTGGGCCAATCAGCTTGTCAAGGAATACACCGAAAAGGGTGTGAATGTCTTCCTGGTGGAACATGCCCCGATCAAAGGTTTCGGCGCCGGTGACAGAATGGATAATCCGTATTACGGCGGCCTGATGAACCGGAATAAAGAATCTACCAAGAAATTCAGGGCTATGCTGGAGCAATATAAAAATATCATCTGGGTATCGGGTCATACGCATGAAGACTTTGAAATGGACTATAACTATTCCGATGAGAACGGAACTGCCGCTCATATGCTGCATATCCCGTCACTGGCAGGTTCTACCATGCCTAACAGTACAGATGACGGTCTGGAACGTAATAATGGCAAGGGTTTCCATTCACAGGGTTATTTCACGGAAGTCTATGAAAATAAAGTCGTATTCTATGGCGTGAATATTGCCGATGGCACCATCTATCCGAAATACAGCTATATCATGGACAGCCTTCGTGAGCAGAGTAAGGCGCTTTATCCTACCCGTCAGGATCAGGAAGAAACCGGTCCGGATGTATCGATTTCCGGTAAGATCTCGGAAATTTCCGGTGTTCTCTCCTCCTACTATAAGTACGCTTCTTACGATCAGTTCCAGACTCTGAAAAAACTCTATTTTACTTACAAGAATCAATCTACCGCAAAACAGTCCGTTCTGGATGAACTCAATCAGGCTATCGCCGATCTGAAAGAGATTGCCGAATATACCGGCGCCGAAAAGGTCTATCCGATCGGACATGAATATTATTTTGAAAATAACCTGTCATGGAGTAAAGTCTATGCGTATGCATGGACCGGTTCCCAGAAAAATGCGGAATGGCCGGGTGTCCAGATCAGTAAAGCAGGTACCAGTAACGGACATGACGTCTATCGTGTGACGTTCAGTGAAGACGGACAATTTGCCAATCTGATCTTCTCGGACGGTTCTAACCAGACCGTGGATATTGATCTGTCACACTATCAGTATAATGCTTTCCGGACCAACGGTTCTTCGAGCGGAAAGTATAAAGTCAGCAATTTCGGTTATCAGCAGCAGGAAATCAGCGGTTCTGACTATGCCCTGTTGTATTATATCAGCGGCGTACATGACTGGTCCGGTACGGATACCCTGCTGACAAAAAAGACTGACGGACTCTATGAATATGTCTTTACGGCATCAGACAGCTATAATATCAGTTTCAGTCTGTATGATAAGACCAATAAGAAATATCATTGTCCGCCGGAAAGCGTAAGCATGGAATATGCGGAAGGTCTGGTCAATCCGGTATCCCTTTCTTCCATGTCATCCCGCGGCAGAAGCATTACCGTGAAAACCCTCGCCAAGGGCGATCAGCTTACCCTGACCTATGATCCGTCAACCGATACGCTTACCGTCCGTACCAAGGAAATCCCTGTTGAAGATCCTGTCAATACTTCCACACTTTCTTCGGATACCGTCATCCTCGGCAGTAAAATTGTGGTGAACGCTTCTGCAGAAGGCGGAACCGCTCCTTATACATATACCGTGAAGTATAAGAAAGCAAGCAGTACTGCCTGGACAGTCAAACAGGATCAAAAATCCAATGATACCGTTTTCGTTCTTCCGGGTTCTGCTACCGATTATGAGATTCAGGTTATCGTGACCGACAGCAATGGCAGAACAGCCGAAAAACTTCTGACTTGTCATGTCACTCCTGCTCTGACAAATCAATCTACGGTTTCCGCTCAGCAGATCGGTATCGGAAAGAAAGTTACCGTTAATGCAAAAGCTGCCGGAGGCGCCGGTGATTATCAGTATGCGGTTTACTATAGAAGATCAGGTGCTTCTTCCTGGACCACCGTTCAGACTTATAGCGAGAATCAGACGGTTGCGATCAAACCCGGTTCCGTTCAGGATTATGATATCCTTGTCAAAGTCAAGGATCGTAATGGCAGTGTCGCCAAAAAGACCTTTACCGTAAAAGTGGCTCCGAAACTCTCCATGAACGCTACTCTCAGCAGTTCTTCTATCCGTGTCGGGGAAGAAGTCACCATTCAGGCGCAGGGAATTGACGGCGGCGGTACCTATCGCTATGCGGTATATTATAAGAAATCTTCCAGTTCTAAATGGTATGAACGTCAGGCTTATAAAGCCAATCGTACCGTTACCCTGAAACTCGGTTCCGCTACCCCTTATGAAATCTGCGTTAAGGTACAGGATTCTGACGGTACTGTCGTCAAACAGTATTTTACGGTTGCCGTTCAGAAATAATGCGAAAATGACGGTTCCGGAAATGATGCCGTATCCTGTCATATGACAGATAACATCCGTCCATAAAAAAGACTTCTCTGAAAGTATCGTATCTTTCAGAGAAGTCTAATTTTTTTATTTGTCAGCGTATCGGCTTCTGGTGTCAGTGATAAATGACATCACACAACAGGCAGGTACGTTTTCGGAGATCTTGGGGGAATTGAAAGAGAATAATGGTTAGTGTTCGTTATTTTTCGGAACAGAATTCGACTTTTTTCCCTTCAAGGATCAGGTTGGTTGTTCTGACGGCGCACATCTTACCGCACATGGAACAGGTGTGACGATCGGCAGGGGGCGTACTCTCAAAATAAGCGCGAGCCTTTTCACCGTCAATGGCGATGGAGAACATTTTCTCCCAGTCAACGACATGACGGGCTTCCGCCATCTGATTATCCAGATCTCTGGCATGGGGGATACCTTTAGCGATATCGGCAGCGTGAGCGGCAATACGGCTGGCAATAATGCCTTCCTTGACATCGTTCAGGTCGGGCAGACGCAGATGTTCCGCCGGCGTGACATAACAAAGAAAATCCGCGCCGTTAGCAGCGGCGATGGCACCGCCGATGGCGGAAGTGATATGATCGTAGCCGGGGGCAATATCGGTAACCAGCGGTCCCAGAACATAGAACGGCGCATTATGACAAAGCCGTTTCTGAAATTTCATATTGGCGGCGATTTCGTTCATTGCCATATGACCGGGACCTTCCACCATGACCTGAACGTT
>CACYCN010000434.1 GCA_902772895.1 uncultured Ruminococcus sp. | reverse complement strand
GTTTTTGTCTGCGTGACGGCTTATCCAGCAAGGTACAGATTCTGACAGACAGGGCGTTACGGGTTTCCAGCAGTGCCTTCAGATGAAAAAGCGTATTGCCGGTGTCGAGGATATCCTCCACGATCAGCACATGCCAACCGCTCAGATCTGCATCAATATCTTTTTTGATATTGATCTTGCCGGAGGAAACGGTTCCGGAACCGTAACTGGATACCGCCATCAGATCCAGACGACAGTCTTTCATGGTCAATTGACGGAACAGATCTGCCAGAAACGGCAGACAGCCTTTTAATATTCCGACAACTAACAGGGGTTTGTCTTGGTAATCCTGATTAATCTCAGAGGCAATGCGTGAAACAATCTTTTTCAGTGTCTCTTCATCAACGATGATCTCAGAAATATCCCCATTCAATGTTTTTCTTCCCTTCTTCCATTCATTTCCGGCAATACCGCAGATAAGCCGTAAGACGGTCTTTGTGAGGTGTTGCCTTCCGTTTCACTGCTGTTTTCATTCCTGCTTTCCAATATCCTTCATGTCTTCCGGATGCTGTGTCATTCCGGTATCCTGACAGTACGGAACGGTCCGGATCAGCAAAACCTGTTCCGTTTGGTCGGTGACCCTGCATCTTTCGCTTACACCGATGCCGTCAATCCAGAGAACCTCTTTTCCGTCCGCCAACAAGGGAATCTGATCCCGCTGTTCATCCGGAATTTTCTGTTCCTGAAAGAGTTTTCTGACAGGTTTTGTCAGTCCTCTGCCGCATGGTGCAAAGTGATCTCCGCTGCGTCGTGTCCGAAAGACACTTGATACTGGTATTGTACCATAATCGAGAGAAAATAAAAACAATAATTTGTTATTTTTTTTACGGTTATGGTATTCGTCTATATTCAGTAAAGATAATGCTATTTTTTTATGATGAATGACAATATCAGAACCGGCTTTCTGCCAGGAAAATTCCTCATTGACAATTTTGGAAGCCGGTAGTTTTTTTACTATACGGAAAATCTGCTGTTTGGCTACCGCATAAATCCCGTTTCTGATTTCCACCGCACCACTATTATACACGATTTGTTTCATCAATTCAATATGCTTTGCTTCGGGAATGATTGACAATTCCCCGCATAAGATCCTGACGGCAGCTGCAAAAACAGGCTCCTCCAACTGCTGCAGTCCCAGACAGTCATAACCGCCATGACATTCGGTACGTCTGAGCGCTTCCTGTGCCTGCCGCATCAGATACCGATCGGTTTCACGCAGATATTCAGACTGTCTTGTCAGAACGGCGTCAAGTGAGGGATTGATTTCACGAAGTACCGGAAGAACATCAAGACGCAGACGATTGCGGGTATATTCCCGTGAAAAATTCGTGCTGTCTGTAACGTAGGATAACTGATGATCATGACAATAGGTTTCGATTTCTTCTCTGGTCACTTCAATCAGCGGACGAATGATATTCCTCCGTACCGCCGGGATCCCGCAAAGTCCTGTCAGACCGCTGCCACGCAGTAAATGCATCAGAATCGTTTCGGTATTATCCGAAGCAGTATGTGCTGTGGCAATTTTTGCGGAAAGCGCTGCGGCCGTTTCAGAAAAAAACGCATAACGTTCTTCACGTCCGCAAGCTTCTTCACTGATTCTCCTTACACGGGCAAGATCAGGAATATCGGTATGTCTGACAAAGTATTCCACCTGCAGTTCCCGACACAGTTCTCTTGTGAAGTTTTCGTCCTTGTCAGCTTCTTTTCCACGGATGCCGTGATGGAGATGGCAGGCGTAAATTGTCAAGTTGTTAGCTTTACGGATAGAGCAAAGATAATGCAGCAGTGCGCAGGAATCCGCACCGCCGGATAATCCGACAACAATACGGTCCCCAGGCTGCAGCATCCGATATTTCTGAATTGTTTCCCATACTTTGTTATTCACTGTCCGACACCACCGATGTAAACCGCATGAATTCTCCCTGCCAATGCAGCGGAACGGAACGTGTTTCACCATGACGGTTCTTGGCGACGATACATTCTCCGCTGTTGCGGTCGCTGTCCTCATCCGGACCGTTCTCCGTATTGCGATAGTAGTCCTCACGATAAAGGAACAATACAATATCGGCATCCTGCTCGATAGAACCGGAGTCTCTCAGATCAGAAAGCTGCGGCTTATGTTCGGCACGCTGCTCACTCGCACGGGATAACTGTGAAAGTGTGATCACGGGAACATTGAATTCTTTTGCCAGGATTTTCAGATTACGGGTAATCTCGGAAATTTCCTGCACACGGTTATCAATCCGGCGGGAACCTGACATAAGCTGGAGATAGTCGATGACAACAAGATCAACATGCTTCAATCGCCGGAGCTTTGCTTTCATCTCCGGTACGGTAATACCCGGCGTATCATCCAGATAGATTTCGGATTTGCTCAGGACATCACCGGCTTCGATCAGACGAATCCATTCTTCCGAGCTGAGCTTTCCGGTACGGAGTGTGGTACCGGAGATCAGTCCTTCCGTGGATAATAAACGGGAGGCAAGCTGCTCTTTCGTCATTTCCAGCGAGAAAAAGGCAACTTTTCGTTTACATTTCACGGCAACATGTTTAGCAATATTCAAGGCAAAACTTGTCTTACCCATACCGGGACGTGCTGCCAAAAGAATGAGATCCGAACGGTTCAGACCGGTAATGGTATTATCCAATGCTCCGATACCGGTCGGAATGCCTTTATAGAGGTCGCTTTCATCGGAATTCAACAGATCGAGACGATCAAATGTTTCGAGAATAACGTCGCTCAGACGCTGTAATCCTTTGACACTTTTATTGTCACGGATATCAAAAATCTGTTGTTCCGCAGAATCAATCAGTCTGGATACTTCACCGGCCGCGATCGGTTGAGAGGCATCATCGATAATCCTGCGGGAGGACTGGATCAGATTCCGCAGAAGGTATTTATCCCTGACGATTCTTGCGTATTCTTCAACCCGTGAAATGGACGGAACGATATTGGCAAGCTGCATCAGGTAGGTTTTGGTATCACCGTCTGATATGTCGCTTTTTCCCTTGAGCATTTCCAGCACCGTGATAAAATCAACCGGTTTACTCAGGGTAAACAAGTCTACCATTGCCTGATAAATCGCTTTATGCGTTGCCAGATGAAAGTATTCTCCTGACGGAAGAATTTCCATGACTGCCGCCAGACATTCCGAATCCAACAGAATGGCGCCCAGTACCGACTGTTCCGCTTCCGCACTGTACGGCAAACTCATTCCGTCAATAGACATCGTAATTTCATTGTCACTCATGGCCGTACCTCCCTTTTTCTGTCTTTTTCTGTCTTTTTCTTTCTCTTTTCTGGTCTCCCGGAAAAACTCCTTTCAAGACCTTTTCTTTCCGGAATGCAGCTCTCAGCTGCATCGGCAAATATCTACCCGATCTGTGCCACAAAAAACAAAGAGAATTCGGAACTCAAAACGAATTCCGAATTGATGGATAGGATATTCGATTGACTCTATGCGAAAAACCTTACTCCTGCTCTTTGACCATCACCTTGATGCTGGCGGAGATACCGGTATAAAGCTTGACTTCGCAATTGTATGTACCAAACGCTTTGATATCACTGTCAAGGACGATCTTACGTTTATCAATGGCAAGACTGTACTTCTGTTTCAGTTCATTCGCAATTTCCTTACTGGTTACAGAACCGAATAAACGACCGCCCTGTCCTGCCTTGGCAGTCATTGTCAGC
>CACYCN010000433.1 GCA_902772895.1 uncultured Ruminococcus sp. | reverse complement strand
GCAGTCGGCGGTCCGATCGCCCTGATTCAGGACGGCGATATCATTGATATCGATATCAATGCCAATACCATTAATGTCAGACTGACTGACGAAGAATTTGCTGCAAGACGTGAGAACTGGCAGCCCAGAGAACCGAAGATCAAGACAGGATATCTGGCAAGATATGCTTCCCTGGTGACCTCCGGTAACCGTGGCGCCGTTCTGGAAGTCAAGAAATAATCACTGACCACGAATCACGAAAACGGATTATCCGAATGAAGCTGTGCAGAGCGGAAGATTATCTGCTCTGCACAAAATATTTATTGTATGACAGATAACACGGAGGAAGGAACATGAGAGAAGCGCAATGGGAAGAATATGAACTGATAGACTGCTCGGACGGTGAACGTCTGGAGCGTTGGGGTGACATTGTGCTGATCCGGCCCGATCCGCAGATCATCTGGCGCACCGAAAAGAAAAATCCTCTCTGGAGGAACGCCCATGCCCGGTATATTCGCAGTTCCAGCGGCGGCGGTTCCTGGCAGTTCTATCAGAAGATGCCCCAAAGCTGGCAGATTCATTATAAAGAACTGACTTTTGGGGTCAAGCCGATGGGCTTCAAACATACCGGTGTTTTTCCGGAACAGGCAGTCAACTGGGATCTGGCGGCCGAAAAAATCAAGGCAGCCGGCCGTCCTCTGAAGATCCTGAATCTATTTGCGTATACGGGAGCTGCGACATTAGCATGTCTCCATGCCGGAGCGACGGTTTGTCATGTAGACGCCTCCAAAGGTATGGTGCAATGGGCAAAGGAAAATGCAGTGCGCAGCGGTCTGGGAAATAAATCTGTCCGTTGGCTGATCGATGACTGTGTGAAGTTTGTCCAGCGGGAACAGCGGCGGGGCAATCATTACGACGGGATCATCATGGATCCGCCGTCCTATGGCAGAGGTCCGGGCGGTGCAGTCTGGAAATTAGAGGAACAGTTATTTTCCTTAGTAGAATGCTGTGTACCGATTCTGGCGGAAGACGCCGAATTTTTCCTGCTGAATTCCTACACGACCGGATTATCACCGGCGGTGATGGAGTATCTGCTGGGTGTCATGCTGCAGAAGCGTTTTGGAGGAACGGTATCCGGTTCGGAGATCGGGCTTCCTGTTACGGAATCCGGTCTGACGCTGCCCTGCGGCAGTACCGCTACCTGGACAAGATAACGGGAGCAAAACGGAAGATATCGGAAGAATGGAAAGTGATAATACGGCTGTCCGGATACGTTCTGAAGGAAGTGCGGAAAATGACGGTATGTTCCTGACGGATCGGCAGCGGTGACGGATAAAGGAATATGATGGAAACATTGATTGAGTTTAAGAATGTCTATTTTCAATACGATGAACCCGAGGAAGGGGAACAGGCTGTCTTTGCATTGCAGGGAGTGGATCTGCAGATCCGCAAGGGAGAGTTTGTTGCCGTTGTCGGGCATAACGGTTCAGGAAAATCGACCCTGGCAAAGCATTGTAATGCACTATATCTGCCGACAACCGGTGATGTGATCGTTGACGGGATGAATACGAAGGAAGATGAACATCTGTTTGAGATCCGTAAACGGGTCGGTCTGGTGCTGCAGAATCCGGATAACCAGATCGTCGCAGGCGTTGTGGAAGAAGATGTGGCATTCGGGTGTGAAAATTTGGGGGTACCGCCTTCGGAGATCCGTCAGCGTGTGGATCAGGCACTGAAAGCGGTGGATATGTATGAATATCGTACCCATTCTCCCGATAAACTTTCCGGTGGTCAGAAACAGCGTGTGGCGATTGCCGGCATCATTGCGATGGAACCGGAATGTATTGTACTGGATGAACCGACTGCCATGCTTGATCCGCAGGGGCGTGAGGAAGTGATGGAGGCAATCACCGGACTGAATCAGGAGCAGGGAATCACGATTGTACTGATTACCCACTATATGGAAGAAGCGGTCACGGCAGATCGTGTTGTGATGGTGGATTCCGGAAAGATATTTCTGGAAGGAACACCTCGTGAGGTATTCTCGCAGGTGGAACTTCTGAAACAGCATCGTCTGAGTGTTCCGCAGGCTACCGAATTGAATTATCAGCTCAGGGGCTGTGGATATGAGCTGCCGGAATGTGTTCTGGATGAACAGGAATGTGCGGAAGCGATTATGAAGCTGCTGCAATATCATAGACCGGAGACCAGACCGGAAAGGATGCCTGTCATCCGATACGGAGAGGAAACTGAGCCGGAAAGCCGGCGATAAGACAGACTCCGGTCAGAACGGCTTGCTGCCGGATGAGAAAAAGAGAAGATCAGGAGATAAGGAGACGGGACGATGCCGGTACTGAGTGCGGAAAATGTCAAATTTGTATACGGAACAGGAACATCCTTTGAAAAAACGGCGCTGAAAGATGTGAGTTTTTCGATTGAGAAGGGTGAATTCATCGGTGTGATCGGTCATACCGGTTCCGGAAAATCGACGCTGGTACAGCTTCTGAACGGCTTGCTGCGTCCGGCGGAGGGGAAGATTTTCCTCAACGGCAAGGATATCTGGGAGCATCCCAAGAAGATCAGACAGGTTCGTTTCAAAGTAGGCATGGTGTTCCAGTATCCGGAATATCAGCTCTTTGAAGAAACCGTTTATAAAGATATTGCCTATGGTCCCCGGAATATGGGACTGACGGGTGATGAACTGGACGAAAAAATCCGTATGGCAGCGGAATTTGTGGGACTGTCTGAGGAATTGCTGGAAAAGTCACCGTTTGATCTGTCCGGCGGTGAAAAGCGCAGGGCAGCCATTGCCGGCGTATTGGCAATGGACCCCGATGTACTGATTCTGGATGAACCGACAGCGGGACTTGATCCGTTGGGACGGGACGCCCTGCTCTCACAGATCAAGTCTTTTCATGATGTCAGGAAAAATACCGTCTTGCTGGTGTCCCATAGCATGGAAGATATTGCCCGGATCGCCGACAGGATTCTGGTGATGCATCAAGGAAATG
>CACYCN010000432.1 GCA_902772895.1 uncultured Ruminococcus sp. | reverse complement strand
TCATTCATTTTGACAGGTCTTCCAAAGAAAAAATCAACAAGCTGATCGGAGGTGAAACGGAATGTCAGACGACAGATATGATGACAGAGACTTAGACGGCATACCTGATAAATATGACAGCACCTTTAACACACCGGAGGAAGTGCTTGAAAAGAAGGGTATCAAAAAGCCCGTTTATCCGGAGAAGAATGAAGAAAAGAGCAGAAATCAACCTGAGAAGATCCAAAGAAGGAGGCGGTCAAGATGAAGAAAAAAGTGTTTTATTCGGTTACGATTCCGATACTTGCCGTCCTTCTTTTTTCTGCCGGTATCCTCTATTCATACTCCAAAAATACGGACACTTTTCTGGGGTTGTATACTTCCGCAAGAAGCGCCGTGTTTGACGTCAGGATAGACGGCAAGCCGTCAGACACTGTGAGTTTCAAGGCTTACGCGACTACGAAGCTCAGCGATATCGAGAGATCAGGCAATACCTATCTTCCCCATAGCTTTGTGCCGGGGGCGTATCAGACCCACAGTATCAGCATAACCAACAATTCAGAAACGGAAGTAGACTGTTTTCTGACAGTAACCCGCCGGAATCATGACGAGCGGATATTCTTTGTGCTTCTTCCTGAAACGGAAAATATTCTTGAAGCGCTCTATACCCCAGAGGATATCAGCACTCCCAAAAATGTCAGGCAATTTCTTGAAAGCGTTTCCTTCAGCAACGGCAGGCTTGCTGTCGGTGAAAGCAAAAACTTTACGATGGTGATATGGTCGGAGCATGATGCTGTTTATCCTGACGGGAACGGTGACGGTATCGCTGACGAGGACGGCAGGAAGCTGTCTGAATTAACAAACGGAATACCGGCAGAGCAATTCACACTGTCGTTCAGCTTTGAGCAGTCCGACTAAGGAGGGGTATATTTTGAAAAGACATCATAAGCGCATGATCGGAGCTTTAGGGCTGTGCCTGTTTCTTTCCGCTTCGGCGATGATAACCATCGGGATAACTAATGCTAAGTATGTCAATGCCGATGACACCTCCATGTCAGCGGAGCTTATGGATTTTGATATCGGGTTCACTCTGGAGTATAGTTCCGTCGGCACTCAGCATACGGTCACTTCCGGCGAGCTTGCAGACAGTCACGGAGTGACCAGACTGACGGCTGATGAATACGGTACACTGAAAATGCTTGTGGATTACACCGGAGAAGGCAAGTGCTGTTATCGTTTCAGGCTCACAGAATCATGGCAGCATACCGAAAACGGACGGGATATCATCACGCCGAAAGAGCTTTCAGATTACACGCTGGCAGAAGGACTGTATGACAACCGTTCGGACGATGGATATATTTACGCTTGTTCGGCTCTCTCCGGCACTTCAACAAGCTTTGAGGTCATAACAGGCTGTACGCCCGGAGAAGACGCTGCCGATCTCATCAGTGAGGATGACGGTTCCGAATTCGTTGACATCAGCGTGGAGCTTGAAGCGGTTCAGTGGAACAGGGCGAAAGAGATCTGGGGATTCACTCAATTTCCGTGGGAGGAGGATGTTACTTGAAAATCAATACAAAGTTTTTCAGCATTTTTTTGTCTGTCAGTCTGATTATAGGTTCCATGCCGATTCAGGCAGGTGCCGTTGACGACCCGACCAACAGCAGACCGACAGCAGAAGACCTGTTGGGCAGCGACTACATGAAACCGGAAGATTTTGACAGAACGGCTGTCAGCACAATGGCTGACGAGATCGTTTCGTCTTTGGATTCCGTCACGGATATCGGCAGGCTCCCGTCCTATGAGGAATTCGCAGAGGATACCAATTACGAGCCGTCCATTCTGACCCTGACTGAGTTCAGGAACCGATACGGTACCGGCGGCAGCTTCTCGGAACCGCAGCACTATGGAAAAATCTACATCAATTCTTCTGAGGAGCTTGATCTGTTATCCGCTCTCGTCGGCTTTCGGGCGGATAACGAAGCCACAGCAGAACAGCGTTTCTATTCCTGCGCCGATTACGTGTTAGCCCATGACCTGATTTACACTTCATCAAGGTTTCTTCCCATCGGAACGGAACAATATCCGTTTGACGGCAGCTTTTGCGGAGAAGGTTTTGAAATTTCCGGCTTGACGATCAGCGAAGACAGTGCAGATATATATCAGGGAGTCAGCGTATTCGGACTGTTCGGCTGTATCGGGTCTTCGGGGCATATCTCTGAGCTGGGGCTTACGAATGTTACCATTTATCTTCCGTACAGTGTCGGTGCGGATGTGGGTGTGATCGCCGGCAAGAATTACGGTACCATTACAGACTGTTACGTGAACGGAAAAGAAACGACCTCTGTTACTGTTTCCAATGCAACTGTCGGCGGTATCGCCGCAGAAAACTACGGAACCATTTCCGGAACGTATGCCGACTTCCGGACTGATGTATCGATAACCTCCGGTACATACTCCGACCCGCAGCCGATCACTGCGGTAAACAGCGGACAGATCACTGATTCGTACTATGTCCTAAGCGATAATCAGAACGGATTTTTCGGAACGGGCTTGTCTGAAACGGATTTCACGGAGATACCCGGAACAAAGTTCAGGAACGGTGAGATCGTCTTTGAAGACAATGCTTATGAGATCTCCGTATATCCGACTATTTGTATCATTGAGTCTGATACCAACGGAAACTATCATATTACAAAGCCCTCCGAGCTGATGTACTTCATCAAGCACGGCACAGGCGAAAATCTGATCCTTGATAACACCATCGACATGAGGGTCAATCCTATCGAACGGGACTATGGCGGCTCTTTTTCTCTTGACGGTACGCTTACGGATGAAACGGACATCTGCTCCTACATTGATCTCGGAACAGGGAAGTGCTGCGGAATTCTGAATCTTTCCATCAGGAATACGGTTTTATCCAGAGGGAACGTCACTCTGAATAATGTATATTTCATCGGCGGCGAATATCACTTTGATAACTGGATAATCCCCTATGGCTTATGGGAAGTTTCCGCTCCCTACGGATATGTTGAGAGCTTCGACCAGCCTTTTGAAAATGATACAAACACCTATGCACAGTACATTTACGGTCAGACCATCACCAATGTTCACAGTTCTGCGGATATTGTGTATAACGGGTCCTACTGCGGTTCGTCTGATATTACCCTGATTACCGCTATGTCAAAGAATGCGTCTGACAGTTCTCACAGCGGAGCCTATATCATCAGCCGCACCACTCCTGTCAGCAATTCGAGGTCGCATAAGGTGACTCTCGGCGGAGTCGGGATCAACGCTGATCACTGTACTTCTTATGCGGCAGTGAATAATGAGTCAGCCAATCAGACCTATCCGCTTGCTGTTTATACCATAGGTTATTCTGTTCAAAACAGTCCTGTCCACACAGACCTTACCGGTTCTTCCTTTACCGGAACAAACTACAAGGCGATCAGCGTAATTGCGGCGGGATATGACGTTACGAACTGCAAAGCCTCAGACCGGTATGAGATCAGAACTGATACTCCTACAACTGCCAACAAACGAATATCGAATAAGATATATCTGTTCGGCAGCAACAGTACCCTCAATTCCGTTTTTGACGGTTACATTCTGGATGAAACGAGGTTATCAACCTATTTCAGCACCGGTACAAGCTTTGACGGATATGTCTTTATGGCGGCAGGCGCACACGACTTTGTGTTTGATACCAACGGTACTGCGGAGAAGAATTATCTTGGCTGCTTGGGCGGCAGGAATGTTATTTTCAGAGGAACCATCCATACAACGCCTTATTACAAGGTTGACGGAATCGGACAAAGCATTACCGATTGCTATAATATCGGCACGATCAACATTACGCAGAACACCGCCAATACAACCATCGGTAAAATTCAGGGTGTGGGAACAGATATTGGAAACGGAATCATGGACGGCACAGTCAACTTCCTGAAAAGCAGCAGCTCATGGAACACGTCAGCTAATTACAGATTCAGCAATATCTATTACTTCGGCGGCGGAAGCGGAATAAATCTGACGGACGTAACTCTTTCGGATATTCCTGTCAACACGCTCGGTATCTTT
>CACYCN010000431.1 GCA_902772895.1 uncultured Ruminococcus sp. | reverse complement strand
GGAATCCATGGCATGGGTGTCATAAAATCAGTCCCGGCTGTCAGAACTGTTATATGTTCCGGCGGGACGAACAGAACGGTATCGACAGCACGGTTGTGAAACATACCGGTCACTTTTTTCTGCCGATCCGGCGCAATAAACAGAAGCGCTATATACTGACGGGTGCAGACAATCCGATATATGTTTGTCTGACCTCCGATTTTCTGATTGAAGAAGCGGATAGCTGGCGGCCTACCGTCTGGAAAATGATCCGGCACCGGAGCGATCTGCAGTTCCGGATCATCACCAAACGGATCCATCGTCTGAAGGAAGTATTACCGCCGGATTGGGGAGACGGCTACGGGAATGTCACATGGATCTGCACCTGTGAGAATCAGCAGACAGCCGATGAACGACTGCCGGTTCTGCTGGAAGCGCCGGTCGTTCATCGGGAGATCATCCATGAACCGATGCTGGAACGGATCGAGATCGAGCCGTATCTGCAAAGCGGACTGATCAGCGGGGTAACCTGCGGGGGAGAATCGGGAGAAGAGGCAAGAGTCTGTGATTATGACTGGATTCTGCATACCCGGGAGCAGTGTATGCGAAACGGAGTGACTTTTACCTTCAAACAGACGGGGGCACGTTTCCGGAAAGACGGACGGCTCTATACGATTGACCGTCGTCTGCAGATGAGTCAGGCGGAAAAAGCCGGACTGAACTGGCATTCCGGAACCGAACCGCTTACGGCATCCGGACAGTTTGACGAACTGTTCCGACAGCTCAGCCAGTCAAGCTTCCGGAGCAGTTTCTTTCTGGATTCCGTGATGGTAACATACTGCCGGAATAAAGGAACGGATGCGATCCGGGAGCATGCGTATCAGTTTATCCGGGATCGTCTGGCACCGGAAAGGATTCCCAATGACGGAAAGCAGACTCCCACCAGGGGCCATCCGGTTTTTGTTGCCCAGCATGCGACCGCCACCTGCTGCCGGAAATGTCTACAGAAATGGCATGATATTCCGATCCGGCATCCCCTGACGGATTTTGAGATCAACTATGTAGCGGACGTTATCATGGAGTGGATCGGCCGACAGCTTGCCATGTATGATCTTATCCAGTCAGGCGGCGAGGAAATGCAGGAATTATTCCGGCTGTTTGAAGAAGCCAATGAAACCGTCCCACGGAAAGACCGATCCGGTTCCTTTTAGTGGGAAGGATATAGTGTGCAGGATACTGTCCGATAAAAGGAACACTGATGAGTCGGAAAGAAAAATGTGGAGTTTTCAGATTTGATATTGAAATCGGGGGAAAATTAGTATATAATGTACTATTAGATTCGTGTGCAAAAAGACAAATCTTGTCGGATTTGTCTTTCATAATTGTAGGAATTACTAAACTTTCGGATATGACTTTATTTTTTTACGGATTAGGAATATAATGAATGGGAATGTTTATGTTTTCGCAGGAAAACAACGAATTTGAGATGGGAAGTGTGTATTTCGATGGCAGAAAATTATGCTGATTTGCTTCAGAACGTCAAGAGAATTCATTTTGTAGGGATCGGCGGTTCGGGAATGTGTCCGCTGGCAGAAATTCTTCACAACGAAGGATATGAGATCACCGGTTCTGACGCTGCGGAGTCCGATACGCTGGAAAGAATCCGATCCTATGGAATTCCGGTCACAATGGGACATTATCCCGAGAATGTGAACGGAGCCGATCTGGTAGTATATACTGCCGCAGTCAAGCTGGATAACCCGGAACTGGTATCTGCCAAGGAGCAGGACATTCCGGCAGTCGAAAGATGTATCATGCTGGGAGCGGTAGTGGAAAAGTATAAAAATTCCATTGCGATCAGCGGCACCCACGGCAAGACAACCACGACTTCCATGATCACGCAGATTCTCACCATGTCCAGACTGGACCCGACGGCCATCATCGGCGGAAAGCTTCCGTTTATCGGCGGCAACAGCCGTGTCGGTCAGTCTGACTATATTGTCTGTGAGGCGTGCGAATATGTAGATACGTTTTTACATATCTACCCGGCCATGGCAGTGGTCCTCAATGTAGATGAAGATCATCTGGACTATTTCGGCACCCTTGACAGAATCAAGAGTTCTTTCAGAAAATTCATTTCCCAGACATCCTCCTATATCATCATCAACGGTGACGATAAGAATTCGATGGAATGTGTGGAGGATATCCGGGGAGACGAGAGCAGACAGATCATCACATTCGGATTCGGCAGAAAGAATGATTTCCGTGCGGAGATCACGGGAGAATCCTCTGTCTGTGACAGTTTTGACTTATATTATAAAGGGCTGAAGATTGCCGCCGTCAATCTGAAAGTCCCCGGCAAGTTCAACGTCATGAATGCCCTGGCAGCATGTGCCGCCACCATTACCCTTG
>CACYCN010000430.1 GCA_902772895.1 uncultured Ruminococcus sp. | reverse complement strand
GCAATCGGCGTTATGGTTGAACATGGCGCAAAAAGCTATGTCGCAATCAATGTCGCTAAAAAACTGCTCAGCGCTTATTTCCTGGGGGAAGGCGTTAAGGAAATTCCCAAAATCGGTGTGAAACAGATCGGTCAGTCTTCTCAGCCGGATGAAAACAGTAAACTTTCCTCTGACCCTTCCGCTGATCCTGATCAATCTAACAGTAAACCTGATGAAACTACCGCTGATCCCGATCAAACCGTCAGTAAACCTGATGAAACTACCGCTGATCCCGATCAAACTAACAGTAAACCTGATGAAACAACCGGTCAGCCACAGGATGATGAAGTACCTGATGTGACAAGCAGCGCTCATGACGGCGGTGCTATTGTTATCGTAGAACATGAAACTTCACAGAATGATTCACCGGATCCGGAATCCTGGGAGGATTTGCCCGAAGATCAACCCCCTGACGGATAAGATAATATCCTATCCGTTTTTGGAACCTTGCTCCGCATTACAGGACATAAGATATTGTTCAGGATATCTTATGTCCGTTTTTGTCATATCTCATTAACAGAAATAACTATTATGGGAGGTATCGCTATGGAAGAACGATTCAGCCGTACGGAAATGCTGCTGGGAAATGAGGCGTTCCGGAAAATCCGACAGTCCCGGATCGCCGTTTTCGGTGTCGGCGGTGTGGGGGGCTATGTCGTGGAAGCGCTGGTCAGATGCGGCGTCGGAACCCTTGATCTCATCGACAGAGATACGGTCAGTGAATCTAATCTGAACCGTCAGATCATCGCCCTGACATCCAATATCGGTCAGCCAAAGGTTTCCGTCGCTGCCCGTCGCGCCAGGGAAATCAATCCGGATGTGCATATCAATGAATACCATACCTTTTTTATGCCCGATCATGCCGGTGACTTTGATTTTTCACAATATGATTATGTGGTGGATGCCGTCGATACGGTCAGCGCAAAGATTGCTCTTGTCCTGCAGGCTCAGCAGGCAGGCGTTCCGGTGATCTCGTCTATGGGCGCCGGCAATAAACTTGACCCGACTCAGTTTGAAATTGCCGATATCTATCAGACTTCCGTTTGTCCGCTGGCTCGTGTCATGCGAAAAGAACTGAAAGCACGGGGTGTGAAAAAACTCACCGTCGTTTATTCCAGGGAGATGCCCCGTAAACCGCAACAGCCTTCCTTTGATCCTGATACCGGAAAACCTGTCCCTGCCAGTATCTCTTTTGTCCCTTCTGCTGTCGGTCTGATCGTTGCTTCAAAAGTGATTCGTGATATCGCCGGTATTTCCTGACGCTTTTCCGGAGAACGTATGATATTTAGTGGGTAGTGTTTAGTGGGTAGTGTGGAGTTGTCCGAAGTTACATTTCTTACAGGCTCGCACTGTGAATCGCGGATAATGAAGTGGTGTTCAGAAAGTCAGAGTGAGCGTATGCGAACGCCAGCGCGAATCGGGTGCGGCAGCTTGCCGCCGCCGTGATACGCGGACACGGAATTGGAAGTCCGAGTGATCAGAGTGTCATTGTCCGATGATGGGACTGTTACTATAGCAGGCGCATGAACCGGAGATGACGTTGTCTCTTTTGTTCCGGATAGTCCAGCCGGTAAGCAGCCTCCGGCTGCGGCGGCGGATGAAATGATATTTCTGCCCGATTGGCGCCGTGATACGCGGACAATGAAGTGGTGTTCAGAAAGTCAGAGTGAGCGTATGCGAACGCCAGCGTGAATTGGGAGCGGCAGCTTGCCGCCGCGGCACTTGTCATCAGGAGAAAAATGGGGTATAATAGATGTTGTGATAACACAGGATGCCCGGATGAGCGGAGGTGATGGTGATGGAAAAGAACAATGGGAAGAAAACGGACAAATCCAAAAAAAAGGGAATGAAAAAGGGAATGAAAAAGTCGGAAATCGCTGTGCTGACTGCTGCCGCCTTTTTTGGCGGTATCGTCCTGGGATTCATGCTTTCCCCTGTGAAACATGGAGTGTATATCTCGGATGTCAGTATGGGGAATCAGAATAGCGCTTCGTTCGGAGACAGAAAAAAATCCGCTGCGTCTGAACTCGCTCCGACTTCGAAACAGTCTTCACAGAATGTGAACACCCAGATGACGGATATCAGTCCTGTTAATTGAATCGTTACCGGAGATACTTATCATATCTGCAACTGCTTTCCCCTTCATGCTGATATTCCGGAGACGGTTCTGCGGATGGATACGGCGTTTTCGGAAAATCATTGCGGAATGGAATTCATTGGAACCGTAGGCGTCTGACGTGATACGGTTGCCGTAAAAGAAAGGAAGTACTTATGGACTGGACAGAAATTATTGTTGAGGTTGATGCTGACAATATTGAAACCGCCGGGAATATCGCTCAGATGACCGTGCCTTACGGAATCTATATCGAAGATTATTCCCACCTGGAACAGGAAGTGATGGAGATTGCCAGAATTGATCTCATTGATGAGGATTTGCTCCGGCAGGATCGCACGAAAGGAAAAATTCATGTTTATATCAGTCCGGAAGAGAATCCCGCTGAGGCGGTTTCGTTTATCCGTGAACGTCTACAGGCGGAGGGGATTTCCTGTCAGATCGTTTCCGAACAGTGCGATGTCATTAGCTGTCTCGAAAACTGGAAAAAGTATTTTAATCCTATGCCCGTCGGTCAGCGTCTGCTGATTCGTCCTGTCTGGCGTGACGACTATGAGGCGGAGGGAAGAATCGTCCTGAATCTGGAACCCGGACTTGCCTTCG
>CACYCN010000429.1 GCA_902772895.1 uncultured Ruminococcus sp. | reverse complement strand
TTTCCGGCGCCGGAGGGTCCTACAATAAATACAAACTCTCCCGGCGCAATATCCAGACTGATATTTTTCAGTGCTTCGTTCCCGTTCGGGTAAATCTTCGAAACATTCTTTAAATGTATCAAAATCAAACACCACCTAAGCAAGCATTAAGATCCCTTTGATGATTCTTCCTTCTATTATACCCTACAAGTCCGGCTTCGTCAATTGACAGTTCCTGCATAACACGGAAATCCAATTTGTCCGACATTTTCTCGGAGGAACCCCTTTTTCAAGTGAAAAAAGGGCGCAGAGCCTGCGCACCCGTGATTGTTTTGCAAAGACACGAATGAACCGTTTGTTAAGAACTTTGCAAAACAGAATCGGAAACAACTTATTTTCCGAATAAGAATTTCCCTGCCTGCATAGCATGGAAATTCATTTTATCCCGGAAGTTTTCTTGGGAGAAACCTCCTTTCGAAAGAAACATACTAAATAGCAATCCAAAATAATAGTAGCAAAAGCTGAGGAATTGATTGCGGAGCAAATAAATATTTTGACGACGGGTGCAGGGACTGCATCCCTGCCGAGGGTACCAAGGGGCGAGAAGCCCCTTGGCAGGGTTTGGGACAGAATAGGGTGTATGGATTACGGGAAGGAGTCTGAAGTTGGGATTGACAACGGGAAAGGAAAAACATATAATAGTAACATGACATCAGAAAAAACGCCGGTGAACGGCGGAAAAAAATAATACAGATAAAGGAAGGAATTTATCCATGAACAGTGATGCAATTCATAACGGAACACAATGTGCGCCGCAGCGTTCGCTGCTGAGAGCGCTTGGAATGACGGACGAGGAAATTGCGAAACCAATGATCGGTATCGTCAGCTCCTATAATGAGATTGTTCCCGGTCATATGAATATTGACAAGATCGTAAATGCTGTCAAGACAGGTGTAGCGATGGCAGGAGGTAATCCGGTTGTTTTTCCGGCGATTGCAGTCTGTGACGGCATCGCAATGGGTCATCAGGGCATGAAGTATTCACTTGTCACCCGTGATCTGATTGCCGATTCCACCGAAGCAATGGCTCTGGCACACGCTTTTGACGCTCTGGTCATGGTACCGAACTGTGACAAGAACGTTCCTGGTTTGCTGATGGCAGCGGCAAGACTGAATATTCCGACCATTTTTGTCAGCGGCGGTCCGATGCTTGCCGGCAGAGTGGGCGGATGTAAAACCAGTCTTTCGAGTATGTTCGAAGCAGTCGGTTCCTATCATTCCGGCAAGATCACGGCGGAAGAACTGAATGAATATGAAAATAAAGTATGTCCCACCTGCGGTTCCTGTTCGGGAATGTATACGGCGAATTCCATGAACTGTCTGACAGAAGTGCTTGGTATGGCGCTGCGCGGCAACGGTACCATTCCTGCGGTATATTCCGAGAGACTTCAGCTGGCAAAACATGCCGGTATGAAGATCATGGAACTGCTCGAGAAGAATATCAGACCTCGTGATATCATGACGGAAGATGCTTTCCGGAATGCGCTGACCATGGATATGGCGCTTGGCTGCAGTACGAACAGTATGCTTCATCTGCCGGCAATCGCTCATGAGTGCGGAATCGAACTGAATCTGGATATTGCCAATGAGATCAGTTCCCATACACCGAATCTTTGTCATCTGGCGCCTGCAGGACGTACCTATATGGAAGATCTGAACGAAGCCGGCGGAATTTATGCCGTCATGAATGAGATCAATAAACTGGGCTTGCTCAAGACGGATCTGATCACCTGTACAGGCAAGACCATTGCGGAAAATATCAGCGGTGTGCTCAATAAGAACCCGGAAATCATCCGCACGGTGGATAATCCCTACAGTAAAACCGGCGGTATTGCTGTTCTCAGAGGCAATCTGGCTCCTGACAGCTGTGTCGTCAAGCGTTCTGCGGTAGCGCCGGAGATGCTGGTTCATTCCGGTCCGGCGAGAGTATTCGACTGTGAAGAGGATGCGATGGATGCCATCAATGGCGGCAAGATCAATGACGGTGACGTGGTTGTCATCCGTTATGAAGGCCCGAAGGGCGGACCCGGCATGAGAGAAATGCTCAATCCTACCTCTGCGATCATGGGAAGAGGTCAGGGCAGCACGGTAGCGCTCATCACGGAC
>CACYCN010000428.1 GCA_902772895.1 uncultured Ruminococcus sp. | reverse complement strand
CGCCGTTATCCGGTGTTTCAAAGACCGTAATTCTGCTGACGGGCAATCCTTTCTCCTGTAATTTCCGGAAAAAGAGTTTTGCCAGATTTTCGGCTGTCGGGCGGCACGGCAGTTCGATCAAACGGAAGTTTTCTTCCTGAAGAGCGGAAAGCGTTGTCTGACGCAGCGACCCTGTTTCATAGAGTAATGCATGGTCAAAGTAGTCTGCCAGCGCCCGCAGTTCTTTTTTGATATCCCCGAAGTCGATCAGCATTCCACGCTGCTGACCGTTTTCCTGCAGGGAATCGCCTTTGATTTCCAATTCCACCACCCAATGATGGCCATGAATATTCCGGCATTTTCCTTCATAGCCGAAAAGAAAATGAGCGCTGTCAAAGGACGCCTTTGTTTTTAATCCATACATGTCATTTCACCTCAAAAAAAGGCGCCTGCCGCAGCAGACGCACCCAATCCATACCAATTGACACACGGAGAAATCTCCGCATGACAGCCCTGGTTTTGTTTTCCGACAGGATGGCGCAAACGAACTGTCGTATTCAATTTCTTTTCCATTATAACACATATTTTACCCATGTCAAGCGGCAAGCTGCCGCTCCCGTGTTTTGCATCGCAAGAGGGTTATTATCTATCCGTCCGCCTCACGCCCTTCACAGGGCGCTCCGTCTGTGATGATGCACGTCTGAGCTTTTTTTAAAGTTATCCGGGGAGTTTTCTTGGAGGAAACCTTTGTTTTGAAAAAACCGGATCGAGAAAACGGAAAGGATAAAAAGACAGGCACCTCACAGTCTGAATCTGTGAGGTGCCAGAGCCTGAGATAGATGGAGTCCGAAAAAACAGCGGTCAGTTTTCGTCAGATCAATCGGACTTTTCAGAATTCTTCTTTCTGAAGACGATAACGCCGGCAAGACCGGAGATCAGGAGAGCCGCTATAACGGCAAAGGGAGTGGAATCACCCGTTTTCGGATAATTCTGGGGATCGGGGGAAGGGGTAGGCGCAACGGAAGTCTGTCGGGAGCTTTCCTGGGTACTGCTTTCAGGCTGAGAACTTTCTTCGGTACTGCTTTCAGGCTGAGAGCTTTCTTCGGTACTGCTTTCAGGCTGGGAACTTTCTTCGGGGAGGGGTTCGGGATCGGAAATAGTAACCCGGATCTGAATCGGAATATCGGTAGAATCCTCATCGACAGACACGACCAGTGTCAGATTGGCGGTACCATCCGGAAGCTGATGCAGAAGATATGCACTGATGATCACAGTGTTTTCGACAATGCTGATGTCATTGGTTTCATCAGCCAGCAATTCACCTTCTTCTGTGAGGAGGGCAGCTTTTTCCGGCGTATGGGTGAGATAGAGGATAATGTCACCGTCAGTAGCGCTGCTCCAGTCGAAGTGAGTCTGATCTGCTTCAAAGACGACAGGTTCGACTGTTTCAACGGAGATTTCATCGTTTTCCGAATCATAGTTGATACGGATATTCTGTGTTTCGCCCGATTCATTTTCAAAGCCCCAGGTTATTTCGGAGCAGGGGAGGGAAACGTTACTGGAATCGTCAGAGCGGAAAACCGTGATATGATAGGAACCCGGTTCCAGAGAACGGATGGTTTTTGAAGTGACATTCAGGGAATTATCGGCGGATTCCAGAGCACCGGAAGCGGCGATCAGGTTATCGGTATCATTTTCGATGACATACTGGAAGAGACTGTCGGAGTCATTGTCAGTCAGATAGATATTGATGATGAAAGAGCCGTCATAAGTTTCCACTCTCAGGACATTGACGGAAGTAGGATCGAGGCAATCGGTGACAGAAGGGGAGAGGGTAACTGTCCCGTTTTCGATACGGATATTACCGGAATCGCTGTCAGCGATCAGGTTATCATCCTGATAAAGAAAGACGTCATTCATAGTAGATTCGGTATGGATCACAAGATCGGAATCACGGGAAGTGTTCCATAAGAAGACGGTATGATCAGGATTCAGTTCTTTGATATTGGTAATAGTGAGGTCGATATCCACGGAACCGTCATCAAATTTCAGCATCATTTTATGTTTGCCTTCACTGAGACCGACCAGTTCGGATTTACCGATAGATAAGGTACCATAGCGAAGCAGCATATTGCTTTCGATAATAGAACCGTAATATTTCTCGTCCATAATAACGGAAGCGATTTTGGATTTAGAGTCAGTCTGAATGGTGATACCCTTTGCCGCATTTTTATCCCAGACAATACTGGTAGTATCAGCGGTAATTTCTCTTTTTTCCAGCGGCTGGATCACGTCATATTCTCCGTAAGCCATAATCCGGTCACTGTTTTTCAGGAAAGGCTGCTGACGGTATTCTTCTTCCACATCGAAATCCATTTCTTTCACAGCGACTTCACCGTCGGCATT
>CACYCN010000427.1 GCA_902772895.1 uncultured Ruminococcus sp. | reverse complement strand
TGATCTGCTGGAAGTGGATGTTAAAGCCGTGTGCAAAAGCGATTGCCTTACCTTCTGAGAGGTTCGGCTCGATGTCATTGCGGAAAATATCAGCCTGTTTCTCATCAGGAGTCAGAATCATGATGATGTCAGCTTTCTGGGTAGCTTCTGCGGTAGTATAAACCTCAAAGCCCATTTCCTTGACATGATCCCAGCGTTTGCTGCCCTTGTACAGACCAACGATAACATTGACACCGCTGTCACGCAGATTCATGGCATGAGCGTGTCCCTGACTGCCGTAGCCGATGATGGCAACGGTCTTACCTTTGAGCTGGTTGATATCGCAATCAGCGTCATAATAGATTTTTGGCATTGTAAAGACCTCCATATTTTATGGTTGATGTATTTTATGAAATTCGTTAAATCGTCATTTGCGGGAAACGGCGGAATCCTTTTCGATAGCCACCGTACCGGTTCTGACGATCTCACGGATGCCATACGGTTTTAACAGATCGATCAGTGTTTCAAAGCGATCGATCGTATCGGCAAACTGCAGGGTCATGGTATTGACGGAAACATCAACGATCCGTGCCTGCATCAGTTCCGCAATTTTCATGATATCCAGCCGCTGTCTGGCAGGGCAGGCTACCTTGATGAGCGACAGCTCGCAGCTGATGAATTCATCCTGGGCAAAGGTACGTACCTTAATGACGGGAATCACCTTATTAAGCTGTTTTTCAAGCTGTTCGATCACATATTCATCGCCGTCGGCGACGATGGTAATGCGGGAAATATTACTGTCTTCGGTAATGCCTACCGCCAGACTGTCAATATTGAATCCTCGCCGGGAGAATAATCCCGAAACCTTGGAAAGGACGCCGGGATGGTTTTCGACGAGAACCGACAGGGTATATTTCATCTTGCGTCCTCCTTATCGGGATGAGGTATTGGGGTGAACGTTGCAGACCAGCACAAAGGGTTTATCACTTTTCAGCATGGCGGCAGCAGCCTTTTCCGCTTCCTCATTATCGGAAACCAGGGCGGATTCTATGCCATATGCGCCGGCGATCTGTCGGAAATCCGGTGTATCATCCAGTTCCGTGACGGCATAGCGGCTTTCATAGAAGAGATCCTGCAGTTCATGCACCATACCGAGAACGGTATTTCTCATGACGATGATCTTGACATTCAGACCGTTCTGGGCAATGGTTGCCAGTTCGTTCATGGACATCTGGAAGGCGCCGTCACCGCATACGGCGACAACGTCACGTCCCGGTCGGGCAAATTTTGCGCCGATCGCTGCCGGTACGGAATATCCCATGGTACCCATGCCGCCGGAAGTGAAAAACCGTCCGTCCGATAACCGGTAGGAATTGGCGCACCAGATCTGATTCTGACCGACATCCGCAACCAGGATGGATTTGGGACGCAGCATGGAAGACAGCTTTTCCAGAAAGCTTTTCGGTTCCACATAACCCTCGAACTTAGCCGGGATTCTGGCAAAGTCCCGTTTCCATTGTGCGATCTGTTGCGTCCATTCTTCCGGAGCGGTATAATCGACACCTTTGAGCAGTTGGTTCAGGACGTTTTTCATATCGCCCACGATCGGAATATTGGTTTTCATATTCTTACCGATTTCAGCGGGGTCGATATCGATATGAATGACCGTTGTATGATCGATGATCTGATCCGGGGCAGAGACGGCTCTGTCGCCGACCCTTGCGCCGCAGAGAATAATGAGATCGGAATCATGAATGGCTCTGTTGGCAGCCTGGATGCCGTGAGAACCGATCATGCCTACATAGAGCGGATCCTGTGAAGGCATCACGCCGATTCCCATCATTGTCGAAACAACGGGGATATTGGTTCTTTTGGAAAACTCTCTGAGTCTGAGTTTGGCTCCGGAAGTCAGTACGCCGCCGCCGGCACAGATGATCGGACGTCTGGCGTCCTTCAGACGTTCCAGGGCTCGTTTTACCTGCATAGGATGTCCCTGAACGCTGGGTTTATAGCCGATGATATTGACCTTTTCGGGATAGACGAATTCTTCCACCGTTCCCTGCTGGATATCCACCGGGACATCGATCAGTACAGGGCCGGGACGACCCGTTGACGCAATATGAAACGCTTCCTTGAAGATACGGGGCAGTTCCGCCGTATCCTTTACCAGATAGCTGTGTTTGACAAATGACTCACAGGCTCCTGTAATATCGGCTTCCTGGAAGACGTCACGGCCTAACTGGTCACTTTTGACCTGACCGGTAATGGCGACCATCGGAATAGAGTCCATATAAGCGGTAGCAATACCCGTAATGAGGTTAAGAGCGCCGGGACCGGAGGTTGCGACGCACACACCGACTTTTGAGAGAGCTCTTGCATATCCGCTTGCCGCATGGGCCGCATTTTGTTCCTGCCGTACCAGGATCGCTTTGATGTCTGTACGGTACAGATAGTCAAAGAACGGACAGATCACCGCTCCCGGGTAACCGAAGACGATTTCCACTCCTTCCTCCTGAAGGCACTTGACCATTATTTCAGCTCCGCTTATCATAGCTCTCCTCCTCTCGTATATTTTCCTATTATACCATCCAATATGCCCCCTGTCAAGTTCGGTCGCTTTCAATTCTACGGAATTCATTTTTCAATTCATTTTTCATTTTTGTCCGATATTTCTCGGGGGAACCCTTTCCTGAAAAACTGATTTTCACCTTTTTTACAAATCGGTTGCTTCATTTGCGCAAACAGGTTAAAGAAACGGCTTGTTTTCAATTCACGGAAATCATTTTTCAGAGGACCCTGAAAGAAAACTCCGGTGAGGGAATCCGCAAAAGAATCAAATGGCCGAACTTATTATTGTGATGAATGTAACATTATCTCATAAATACGTCAACTATTTGTCAAAATGCCAAATAATGGATAGTGTTTTCTGTATCTATTGTTCAACAATGCTGTAGAAATGACAGGCGTTATATGCTATGATAATAGAGAACAAGGTGATGTGATTCAGAGATCACTATCAACTAATCAGTAAGGAGAATGATTTTATGAAAAGATATGCTAAGTTTCTTGCCATTGCACTTGCCGCTTCCATGATCGCTTGTTTTGCAGGATGCAGCAATAATTCCGGATCCAGTTCCTCATCCGAAGCTTCTTCCGCTTCCTCATCCGCTTCCTCTTCCGCTTCTTCCGCAGCTGAAAGCAGCGCCGCAGAGAGCAAAGAAGAAAGCAAGGTTGAAAGCAGTGCTGAGGAAAGCAAGGCAGAAAGCACTGAAGAGAGCGCTGAAGAAGGCAAGACGGAGTCCGAAGACACTCCCGTATGGGCTTCCATTACTGCTGACGATATCACAGCAGCTTATGCAGGTGCCGGCGTAGGCGATAATAAAGAACTGAATGTTATTTTCGTTGCCACAAAAGATTCAAAGGGCCTTGTTCTGTTCGGTAAGGAAGACATTGAGCAGTATGTATCTTATGTTTACGGAGCTATGGTAGGTTCCGAGCCGCAGGAGCTGGAGGATGGCGCTGTTCTCTATCCTTACATCCTCACAGATGAAGCAACAGGTGAAAATGATACCTTTGGTCTTACCACAGCCGCTGACGGTGAAACCACCCTTCTTTCCTTCCAGGGCAGCGATGTTAACTATGCCGTGATCTCACTGGATGCTGCAACAGCAGCCGAGCAAATTGCCAAGATTGCGGAAGCTGGTCCTGCAGAGGGAACTGTTGAAGAATCAGCTGACGCCGGTGAAGATGCCGGTGAAGATGCCGGTGAAGACGCCGGTGAAGATGCCGGTACAGACGCTGGTGAAGACGCCAGTGGAGATGTTGGTACAGAAGAATAATTCTGAAATGAAAGGTACCGGGAGAGTGTTCTCCCGGTATTTTTTTCTGCCTGCGGGGAACGCCCGGGAAAACCGGATGATTGACGGGATCGGGTCTTGCACACACTATCTATGATATGGATTCTTTTGGATGAAAGAATTTGTTCTATGTGCTGAGGTTTGCGGAGGAGTTTGACATTCGCTTGACAAATATTAGGAAATAGTATAAAATGGAAATGATTGAAAGCCGAGTTTTTTGAGATGATTTTTAAGATAATTAATTATATAAATGTTAAAAAATGAAACGGTGTCGGATGGTATTGTCCGGTCTGACGGAATATGACAGATTATGAAATGATGATGATATTAAGATGATAAGATGATAAGATGATGACATGACCTGATAACGGATATGAAAATTTAATTCTGGTACGGAGGAAAGATCGATGAGTTTCAGTATTTTGGGAACGGGTAAGGCAGTGCCTGAATATGTAATGACAAATGATGAATTGTCCGGAATGGTGGAAACAAACGACGAATGGATCAGAACCAGAACGGGTATCCAGGAACGCAGAATCTGTAAGGGTGAAACTCTGACCGACCTGACGGTGAGAGCCGCTAAGGAAGCTTTGCAGAATGCCGGCGTAGAGCCGTCTCAGCTCGATCTGATTATCTGTTCGACCATGCGTGGTGAAAACGTGACCCCGTCACAGGGCGCAGTGATCCAGAAGGAAATCGGCGCAACCTGCGCAGCGTTTGATGTCAATGCCGCCTGTTCCGGATTTATTTATGCCCTGGATATTGCGGACGGTTATTTTGTCAGAAAAAGAGTCAGATATGTGCTGATCGTTTCCATGGATAACCTGTCGAATATCATTGACTGGAAAGATCGTTCTACCTGTGTATTGTTCGGTGACGGCGGCGGAGCCGTTGTATTGGGCGAAGGCGACGATCTGCTTTCCATCGATATCACAACCGAAGGAAACGATCAGGTATTGCGCATCCCTCACGGAAGCAATTCCTCTCCCTTCTATGAACATGAAGAAGAACGTGCCGTGCTGCATATGGCAGGCAACGAAGTATATAAATTTGCCGTTAACGCAATGGCAACCGGTATCAAAAAGGTGATCGCCCAGGCAGGGCTGACGGAAGACGATGTCGATCATGTCATCCCTCATCAGGCAAATATCCGTATTATCAACGCATCCGCCAAGAACCTTGGTATCCCGAGAGAAAAGTTTTTCTGTAACGTCAATCATTACGGCAATACCTCTTCCGGCAGCGTACCGCTGGCGCTGGATGAAGCCAATCATGCCGGCTTACTGAAAAAGGGTGATATTATTGCCATGTGCGCGTTCGGCGCCGGTCTGACGACCGGAAGCTGTGTCATCCGCTGGAGCGGAAACGCCAAGGATCCGGTATAAGCGGTCTATCGGAATCATAACGGAATATCGTCAGAAGTCTATCATGAAAACGGAGGATCAGCAGATGGCAAAAACAGCATTGGTATTTTCGGGACAGGGAGCACAGTGTCCCGGCATGGGTAAGTCACTTTATGAGTGTTCTCCGGCGGCAAAGGCTGTCTTCGATATGGCGGAGCGGATCCGTCCCGGCACTTTGCAGCAGTGCTTTGAAGGCACCAAGGAAGAACTTTCCCTGACCATCAATACACAGCCCTGTGTGTTCATTACCGACCTGGCAGCGGCGGCAGCCGTGAAAGAAAAGGGTGTGGAACCCGATTTTGTGGCAGGCTTCTCGTTAGGCGAGATCGCAGCCATTGCCTTTGCGGGAATGTTATCCTATGAGGATGCGTTCCGTCTGGTATGTAAGCGTGCCGAGTTCATGGACAAGGCGGCGCAGGAGCATCCCGGCGCTATGGCGGCTGTCGTAAAGATCTCACCCGAACAGACAGAAGCGATCTGTTCGGAATTTCAACAGGCTTATCCGGTGAATTATAACAGCCCTGCCCAGACAGTAGTCGCTGCAGCCGTCGAGGAAATCGATGCGCTCATCGGTAAGGTCAAGGATATCAGAGGTAAGGCGGTCAGATTAGCGGTCAGCGGAGCGTTTCATTCTCCTTTTATGGATGATGCCGCCGCAGCTATGCAGGAATATCTGCGGAATGTGGAACTGAAGGATCCGGTCATTCCGGTTTATGCCAACCGTACCGCCCAGCCTTATGAGGGAGATTATAAAGCCCTTATCGCAGAACAGATCAATCATCCTGTCAGATGGCAGACAACGGTGGAAAATATGATCGAAGCAGGCGCTGACCGGTTTATCGAGGTCGGTGTTGGCAAGACACTGACGGGTCTGATCGGAAAGATCAACGCTGATGTCAAGGCAGTCAATATTGAAAATAAGGAGGGACTGGATACGCTGAAAGCATATCCGGGCAATGATATGGTAACATTAACAGGTAAGACCGCAATTATTACAGGTGCATCCCGCGGTATCGGTAAGCAGATCGCTCTTAAATTCGCAGAACTGGGCGCCAATATTGCATTCCTGCATTTCATGGACGCCGAAAAGGCAGAGGAAACCGTTAAGGAAATCGAAGCATTAGGCGTTAAGGCAAAGGGTTATGAATGTAACGTGGCAGACTTTGAGGCTTCCAGGAACGTCATTGACCAGATTATCGAGGAGTTCGGCGAAGTACACATCCTGGTCAATAACGCCGGTATCGTCAGAGATAACCTCATCCTCAAAATGACAGAGGCTGATTTTGACGCCGTTATCAGTGTTAACCTCAAGGGCGCTTTCAATATGATCAAGAATCTCTACCAGCACTTCATGAAGAAGCGCAGAGGCAGAATTATCAATATTTCGTCCATTGTCGGTATCAACGGCAATGCCGGTCAGGCAAACTATGCTTCCGCCAAAGCCGGTATGATCGGTCTGACAAAGTCCGTCGCCAAGGAACTCGGCGGCAGAAACGTTACCGTCAATGCAATTGCTCCCGGCTTTATCCGTACCGATATGACGGACGGTATGCCGGAAAAGGCAAGGGAAGAAGCTCTCAGGGCAATCCCGCTCAAACGTGCCGGTGAAGTGGAAGATATCGCTAATCTGGCGGCATTCCTTGCCAGCGATGCGGCTTCTTATATTACCGGTGAAGTCATCAAGGTTGACGGCGGTATGGCAATCTGAGTCGGGAAAAAGATAAGAGGAAAGTCCCCTCCGGTGATTCCGTGTACAGAAACGTATGAGAGTTCCCGGGAGGAAACGGTGTAACGTCAGACAGTCTGTGAAAGAACTGCCGGGCGTTTGATTGTCCGATAGACTGTCCGGCTTTGCAGCCGGAAAGTCCTGTCAGGAAGGATGGTTTTGCATGAGAAGAGTTGTTGTGACCGGTATGGGCGCTGTTTCGCCCGTCGGAAATACCGTAGAAAAAATGTGGGAGTCCCTGAGTACCGGTAAAAGCGGTATTACGATTGTGACCCGATACGATCCCGCCCTGACAAAGGCTAAGGTGGTCGCTGAGGTCAAGAATTTTGATCCTACTGAGTATATCGAAAAAAGAGATGTCCGTAAGACGGATCTGTATTGTCAGTATGCCATTGCCGCCGCAACACAGGCAATGGAGGACAGCGGACTGAAAGATCAGATCGAACCCGAACGTCTGGGCGTTTATGTCGGTTCCGGTGTCGGCGGCATCACTACCTTCTATGACCAGTGTCAGAATATGTTCACGGATAAGAATATCTCGCCGTTTTTCATTCCTATGATGATCGGCAATATTGCTTCCGGTACCATTGCGATCCGCTTTAATGCCAAAGGTCCGTGTCTGCCGGTTGTTACCGCCTGTTCGACTTCGACCCATGCCATCGGTGAAGCATTCCGTGCCGTTAAGTTCGGTTATGCCGATGCCGTGATCGCCGGCGGTGCGGAAGCGGCTATTCATCCGCTTTCGATCAAGGGTTTTACCAGCTGTAAGGCATTGACGATGAGCGATGATCCGGAAAATGCTTCCGTTCCCTTTGATAAGCGCAGAAGCGGTTTTGTCATGGGGGAAGGTGCCGGTGTGCTGATTCTGGAAGAATATGAACACGCTGTCAGCAGAGGCGCTACCATCTATGGAGAAATCTGCGGTTATGGCAATACCTGTGACGCACATCATGTAACGGCTCCCGATCCGGCTTCGACCGGCGCTGCCCGCTGCATTACTCTGGCTCTCGAAGAAGCCGGCTATAACGGTACCGATGAACTGTATATCAATGCCCACGGTACCAGTACCCCGATGAATGATTCTACCGAGACCAATGCCTTTAAGATCGCTCTCGGCGAAAAGGCTTATCAAGCTCATATCAGCTCTACAAAGTCAATGACAGGTCATATGCTCGGCGCAACCGGCGCCATTGAAGCGATCGCTTCTGTAATGGCTCTCAAAACCGGTATCATTCCGCCGACAATCGGCTATAAAGAACCCGATCCTGTCTGTGACCTGAACTATACTCCGAATGAACCTGTCAAGGCGGACGTTACCGTTGCGATGTCGACAACCTTCGGCTTCGGCGGTCATAATGCCTGCATTGTTTTCCGTAAAGTATAAACGGTGTTTCGTACGGCGGAACCCTGCCGTTGGTAACGGCAATTTGTCCCGGAATATACGGCTTGTCCGATATCAGTAAGCATATAAGGTGGGAAAATCATGTACAGTGTGGAAGAGATCAAGGAGCTTTTGAAGGCGTTTGACGGTTCAAAAGCAACCAAACTCGAAATTATTACAGAAAACGGCGAAGCTCTGACGATTGCTCAGAAGAGCGAGACGACTCCGGTGTATGCGCCGGCCGCTACGATCGTGGAACAGGTGCAGCCGACGGCCGCCGAAAAGCAGCCTTCCGCTCCGTTTATCCATGAGGAAGAAAAATCCGAAACCGAAGGCGATGCGATCACCTCTCCGATGGTAGGCGTATTCTATGCCGCTCCGGCGCCGGATCAGGAACCTTATGTCAGTGTCGGCAGTGTCGTCAAAAAGGGCGATGTGCTGTGTCTGATTGAGGCGATGAAGCTGATGAACGAAGTGACGGCGGAACGCAGCGGTGAAATTACCAAAGTCTGTGTGGAAAACGGGGAAGTTGTCGAATACGGTCAGCCCCTGTTTATGATTAAATAATCGGCGCAGGATGCGGTTACCGTTAACCGTTCTGCGGATGGGAGAGATCATCATGAATAAACAAGAACTTGAGGCAATCATTCCTCATAGAAATTCCATGCTTCTCATTGATGAAGCAACCAAAACCAGTGAAACGACCAGCGTCGGTAAAAAATATATCACCGGAAAGGAATGGTTTCTGGACGGTCATTTTCCGGGTAACCCCGTCGTGCCGGGTGTGATTCTCTGTGAAATGATGGCGCAGGCAAGCTCTGTGATCATTGCCGAAGTCAGCGCCGCCAGTATTCCGTATTTTACCGGTATCGATAAAGCAAAGTTCAAAAATAAGGTCCTGCCGGGCGATACCTTTGAAATCAAGTGTGAACTGACCCGTAACCGCGGTATTTTCTACTTCATTACCGGTAAGGGCTATGTCAACGGTAAACTCAGCGCTCAGGCAGAGTTCTCTTTCGCCATGGTGCCGAGAGAGTCGGCTGAAAAGGCAGAATAATCTTTCCTGAACGGTTATTTCCGGTTTTCGGGAAGAGGGTGCCGTACCCGATCCCGTATGAAAAAATAGTGGGAACCCATAACAAAAGCGGTTTTTAGGAATGGGTCCGGGGGAGGTCCTGGTGTTTTCAGAAAGGGCGTCCCTCAGGTAAACTGCCCGGACAAAAAGGGGTGTATTGATTGTTTTCCAAGATTCTGATTGCTAACAGAGGCGAAATCGCCGTAAGAATTATCCGTGCGTGCCGTGAAATGGGAATATCTACCGTTGCGGTCTATTCACAGGCCGATCGGGACGCACTGCACGTCAGTATGGCGGACGAAAGCTACTGTATCGGCGGTCCGCAGGTGTCGGACAGCTACCTGAATATGGCGGCAATTTTAGAGGCTGCCGTTGTGTCGGGCGCACAGGCGATTCATCCCGGTTATGGGCTGCTTTCCGAAAATGCTAAATTCGTTTCACTTTGTGAGAAATGCAATATCGAATTTATCGGTCCCTCTTCGGCAATGATCGAAAAGCTGGGCGATAAGGATGAGGCAAGAAAAACCATGCAGGCAGCCGGTGTTCCGGTAACGCCGGGCAGCGACGTGATCGATGACCTGCAGGAAGCCCGTGAAAAAGCGATGGAAATCGGTTTCCCGCTTCTGGTAAAAGCCCGCTCCGGCGGCGGCGGAAGAGGAATCCGTCGGGTCGATGCCATCGAGGAATTTGATAACGCTTTCCTTTCCGCCAAAGCGGAAGCACAGAGCGCTTTCGGTGACGGCGCCGTCTATATGGAAAAATTCCTGACTCCTGTCAAACATATCGAAATGCAGCTTCTGTGTGATAAATACGGCAATGTCGTATGTCTCGGTGAACGGGAATGCTCCGTTCAGCGTAAAAATCAGAAACTCATTGAAGAAAGTCCTTCTCCGGCAGTGACCCCTGAACTGCGGAAAAAAATGCTGGAGGCTGCTGTCAAGGCAGCCAAGGCTGTCAAATATGAGAACGCAGGAACCGTTGAGTTCCTTTTAGATAAAGATAAAAATTTCTATTTCATGGAAATGAATACCCGTCTGCAGGTGGAACATCCTGTCACGGAAATGGTCGTGGGAATTGATATCGTTCAGTGGATGATCCGGATCGCTTCCGGCGCGAAACTTACCGTTACACAAGACAGAGTCTATATGCACGGTAATGCCATTGAGTGTCGTATCAATGCCGAGGATGCAGACCGGAATTTCCTTCCCAGCTGCGGTACCCTTGACTTTATCCATGTCCCCGGAGGTCCCTGCGTAAGGTTCGATACGGCGATCTATCAGAACTATACCGTGCCGCCGTATTACGATTCCATGATCGGTAAGCTGATCGTTCAGGCCCGTTCCCGTGAACTTGCCATCCGTAAAATGAAAATGGCGCTCAGTGAACTGACCATTAACGGTATCAAACATAACCGTAATCTGCATATCGATATCCTTTCCGACCCTGCCTTCGTTTCGGGAGAATATACGACCGACTTTATGGCGCAGCGTCAGGAAAGACAGCAAAAAGAGAAAGAATAAACAACCCGGTAAAGCACTAATGAACGAATGATATTTCATCAGTGCTTTCCTTGTGTGTCAGGAACTTTTGGTAAGGATTGATTGTATGAATAGTTTAACAAAGGATCTGTTTCATTTTCTGAAACCCAAAAATGAACTGGAAAATCAGGGTGAGTTTGCGGAAAACCATCCCTATATCCCCGAAGAACTCTGGATCAAGTGTCCTGTTTGTAAAAATGCCGTGCTGTCTTCTGACCTGATGGAAAATCATAAGGTCTGTCCGAAGTGCGGCTATCATTTCCGTGTGGCTGCCAGACAGCGTATTGAAATGACCGTGGATGAAGGGACTTTCTGCGAGATGGACGGTGAGATGAATTCCACCAATATCATTGATTTCCCCGATTATGAGAAAAAACTGAAGAGTGCCAAACTCAGCAGCGGTGAGAATGAATCCGTTATTACCGGTACGGCCAAAATCGGCGGCGAAGATGCCGTCATTGCTGTGATGAACTCCCAGTTTATGATGGGTTCGATGGGTACCGTTACCGGTGAGAAAATCACCCGCGCCTTTGAATATGCCACACAGCATCGGCTGCCGGTGATTATCTTTACCGTCTCCGGCGGTGCCAGAATGCAGGAGGGAATTCTTTCTCTGATGCAGATGGCAAAAACCAGCGGCGCTGTCAAACTTCACAGCGATGCCGGATTATTATATATCACCGTGCTCACCGACCCTACGACCGGCGGTGTAACGGCAAGCTTTGCCATGGAGGGTGATATTATCCTTTCGGAACCTCATGCCCTGATCGGTTTTGCCGGTCCCCGTGTCATTGAACAGACCATCCGTCAGAAACTGCCGAAGGACTTCCAGTCCGCTGAGTTCCTGTTGGAAAAAGGATTTATCGATGCGGTGGTTCCCAGAAATGAAATGAAGGATACGTTGGCCAGATTGATCCGTTACCATTCCGAAACTATCACAGAGGAGGAGAAGGATGTATGAGTGCCTATGATAATGTAACCGCTGCAAGAGCGAATGACCGTCCTACCTCTGTTGACTATATCAAACGAATCTTCGGAGACAGTTTCTTTGAACTGCACGGTGACAGACGGTTTGCGGATGATAAAGCAGTGATCGGCGGTATCGCCGAACTCAACGGGAAACCGGTTACCGTGATCGGACTGGAAAAGGGACGTAACCTGAAGGAAAGAATGGAACGTAACTTCGGTTCGGCTCATCCGGAAGGCTATCGGAAAGCACTGCGTCTGATGAAACAGGCAGAGAAGTTTCATCGTCCTGTGATCTGCTTTGTGGATACTTCCGGCGCTTACTGCGGTATCGGCGCTGAGGAGAGGGGTCAGGGACAGGCAATTGCCGAAAATCTGATGGAAATGATGACCCTGAAAACTCCGATTCTGTCTATCTTTATCGGGGAAGGCGGCAGCGGCGGCGCTCTGGCGCTGGCAGTGGCGGATGAAGTCTGGATGCTGGAAAATGCCATTTATTCCGTCATTTCTCCCGAAGGCTGTGCCAGTATTCTCTGGAAGGATTCCAGTAAAACCGCTGAGGCTTCGGAATGTCTGAAGCTGACGGCGCAGGATCTGTTCAAACTCGGTGTGATCGAAAGAATTATCCGGGAACCCCGTGATATGGAAAGCCGTCTGTTTGACAGTCTCAAAAACCTGATCGCCGATACTTTTGAGAAAAAATCAGCCATTGCTCCTGAAAAACTCGTGGAGCTGCGCTATAACCGTTTCAGAAAATACTGATACGTTTCCCAAACGTCATTCTGAACGGATCGATATTTCGGGGAGAACTACTTCCCTGAACCCTTCCCCAAAAACTGAATTTTTATGGACGGAACGGATCGGAAGCCAATCAGTAATGATGCTTTCTTCCCCATACATTTCATAATTACTTTTCAGGGAGTGCTTACACCGTCTGAACGGATGCACTCCTTTTATTTTTGCCTGATTTGCTGACAGCAGAGAAAAGGAAAAGAGGAATGTCAATGTCAGAACTCAATATTGTGCTGGTGGAACCGGAGATTCCCCAGAATACGGGGAATATTGCCCGTACCTGTGCGGCAACCGGCGCCAGACTTCATATCGTCAAACCGATGGGCTTTACGCCGACGGATAAACATCTGAAACGTGCCGGACTGGATTACTGGTATCTGCTGGATATCACTTACTATGAAAATCTGGACGATTTCTTTGTCAAAAACCCTGAGGGTGCGTTTTATTACTTCTCTACCAAGGCCCCCCGGAAATATACCGATGTATCTTATCCGGACCGGTGCTATCTGTTTTTCGGCAAGGAAACTAAGGGCCTTCCGGAAAAACTGCTCTATGATAACCCGGAAACCACCGTGCGGATTCCGATGATCAGTGATGCCAGAAGTCTGAATCTGTCCAATGCCGTTGCCATTGCCGTCTATGAGACCCTCAGACAATGGGATTTCCCGGAACTGCTGAATCACGGACAGCTCAGAGAATACCGGTGGAGTGATTCATCGTTGGAAGCGTGATGCGGGAATGTTATGATCTTACAAGTGGAATTGATTGAAAAGGAAAACAGGAGGATTTTATTATGATTACAGTCAGTAATGTGTCTGTTAATTTCAGCGGAACACCGCTTTTTTCAGATGTGGATCTGAAATTTACCGACGGCAACTGCTATGGCATTATCGGTGCCAACGGCGCCGGAAAATCAACCTTTTTACGGGTTCTTTCCGGTGATCTCGAACCGACAAAGGGGGAAGTGATTCTTTCTGAAAATACCAGAATGTCGGTATTGAAACAGGACCACTTTGCGTTTGATGACTATACCGTTCTGGATACCGTTATCTTCGGTAACCGGAAACTCTATGATATCATGAAGGAAAAGGATGCGATCTATCTGAAAGAGGATTTCGATGATGAAGACGGCATCCGCGCTTCCGAACTGGAAGCGGAATTTGCCGAGCTGAACGGCTGGGAAGCGGAAAGTGATGCGTCCCGTCTGATCCAGGGACTGGGACTGAGTGAAGATCTCTTATCTGTAGACATGGCTTCCCTTGCCGAAAATGAAAAAGTCAAGGTGCTCTTAGCACAGGCACTGTTCGGGAATCCGGAGATCATTCTCCTCGATGAGCCGACCAACGGTCTGGATGTCAAGGCCATTGCCTGGCTGGAAGATTTCATTCTGGACTATGAAGGAACCATTATCGTGGTATCCCATGACCGTCATTTCCTCAATACCGTGTGTACGCATATGGTGGATATCGACTATAATAAAATCAAGATGTATGTCGGTAACTATGAGTTCTGGTATGAGTCCTCACAGCTGATTCAGGCTATGATCAAACAGCAGAATAAGAAAACCGAAGAGAAAATCAAGGAACTTCAAAGCTTTGTACAGCGCTTTTCCGCTAATAAATCCAAATCCAAACAGGCAACCTCCCGCCGGAAACTTCTGGAAAAACTGACAGTGGAAGAATTGCCTGCTTCCAGCAGACGGTATCCTTTTGTCGGCTTTACAATGGACCGTGAAGTCGGTAAGGAGGTTCTCACGGTTGAAAACCTCTCCAAGACGATCGACGGGGAAAAGGTACTCGATAACGTATCCTTCCGCATTGAACGGAACGATAAGGTCGCTTTCCTGTGTGATAACGATATCGCCGTGACAACACTCTTTGAAATTCTCACGGAACATATGGAACCGGATGAGGGTAAGTTCAAATGGGGTATCAGTACCTCTCAGTCCTATTTCCCCAAGGATAATACCGAATTCTTCGAGGGAAATGATATGAATATCCTGGACTGGATCCGGCAGTATGTCAGAGGAAACGATGATACCGATACCTATCTCAGAGGTTTCCTGGGCAGAATGTTATTTTCCGGTGATGATGTATTCAAACCTGTCAAGGTACTTTCCGGTGGTGAAAAGGTTCGCTGTATGCTGTCCCGGATGATGATGTTCGGCGCTAACTGTCTGATTCTTGACCAGCCTACCAATCATCTTGATCTGGAATCCATTACGGCAGTCAATAAGGGATTACAGAACTTCAAGGGTGTTGTTCTGTTTACCTCTCATGACCATGAATTCATCTCTACCGTTGCCAATCGTATCATTGTTCTGGAAGCTGACGGTATCCGTGACGTCACGGAATCCTATGACGAATATCTCGCCGAACGCTATCAGGTTCAATAATTCTGCAAAATCCGGAATGATATACGAGATTCGTGTGAGAACATCGTGTTGAAAATGGCAGGAAGTTAAAAGGTCTTCGGATCAGGGGAGAATCCCCCAGGGAAATCAATTTTCAGAAGATAAACCGTTGCCGTAACATATTTTCGCAAAAGAAGAAACTGATTTGTGGAAAAACAAAAGTGAAAATCAGCTTTTTCAGGAAGGGGGTTCGGGGGTTTCCTCCGAGAAAGTGTCGGACAAAATTGATTTCCGGGAGAAGCCCCCGACAGGAAGTTGACAATGAGGAGGGAAAGATAATGAGCAGGGCGGATGAGTTTTTAAACCGATACCGGATTCTGGAAGAGGAGCTTTGTAAGAAATATGATTATGACGAAAAGTACGGAAGTCCGGTGGTACGGTTTCTGACCGATAAGGAAGGAAAACGGTTCCGGGAAAAACTGAACCTCTGCCGTGAGATCCGGAACTTCCTCTCTCATCATGCC
>CACYCN010000426.1 GCA_902772895.1 uncultured Ruminococcus sp. | reverse complement strand
CTATTATGGCATCTGTTTTGCCATCATTTTCCATAAACCGTTTATCTTTATCGAATCCGTCAACTATGAGGGAATCGGGAATGTCCATGCGCTGCTGTCCTCTCTGAATCTCGATGAACGAATCGTCAATACCGAAGATGACTTCAAGAAAAAGGAATATCTCTTCCGTATGCCGGTACGCTACCAGAAAGTCGATCGGATCCTCGCAATCATGAAACAACAGTCCCTTGCCTGGCTGAACGGCAAATTGAACGATAATGATATTGATTCTGAGAATAAATGAGGTTAGAAAATGGGTAACGTACGATTTAAACTCCAGAATATCTTCATCGAAAATACCAGCGCTCTGGATGAACACTGGTGGATGATGTACCGCGGTGACCGCTTCTCCTATAATAAGAAAATTTCAGCTCATACGCTGAAAGAAGGCAATTTTGTCGAGTTCTTTACGTATTTCAATACTTTCTCAATCGCTAAATGGAGAAAATATACCAATATCGGCAGTGTTTCCCTGAATCTGACCTGCCGTGGTCATTTCAAGATCCAGATGTTCGGTCACTATACCGACGGTAATGATATCAGTAAAGAACTCTTTGAACCCAAAGAGTTCTATCATACCGAAAAAACAGAGATCAGTCTGACAATTCCTACCGCAATCAAAAGTTCCGTGATCGGCTTCCAGATCACCGCCCTCGATTTTGAAGAGGAAGATGAGGAAGAAGAGGAAATCGAGAAGAATGAGGAAGAAAAAGAAGAAGAAAAACCCTCTTTCTATCTCTATGACGGCTGTTGGTCAACCCTGGTCGACAGTACACTGATCAATGATGTCCGTATCGCCGTCACTACCGTTACTTTCAAAAAAGAAGATTATATCACCGGTAACATGGCTATTCTGGAACGTGAACTGTTCTATACGGATGAACCGGCTGCCGAACATATCAGGGTCCGTATCATTGATAACGGCCGTACCCTTGACCCCGAAGACTTCGAAAATGAATATATCCAGCTGGTTCCCAATGAGAATACCGGAGGAAGCGGCGGTTATACCAGAGGCATTATCGAAGCCATTAACGATGAAGAGTATCGCCCCACCCATATCCTGTTGATGGATGATGACGTAATGGTACTGCCCGAAAGCTTCATCCGTACCTATTCCCTGCTTGCCCTTGTCAAGAAAGAATACGATGAACGCTTTATCAGCGGCGCTATGCTGTTCTATGAACATATGAATATCCAGCATGAAGATGTCGGATTTGTCCATGACGACGGTTCCTACGGCCCCAATAAACCCGATATGGAACTTCATCTGTGGAATAACGTCCTGAAAAACGATCAGGATATCAAATATCATGCCAATTCTTATGCCGGTTGGTGGTACTGCTGCGTACCGGTCAAGAAAATTGATAGGGATCATCTGCCGATCCCGCTGTTTATCCGCGGCGATGACGTGGAATTCAGTCTTGCCAATCATGCCGAATTCCTTTCACTGAACGGTATCTGCATCTGGCACCGTGGTTTTACCACAAAATTCAACGCTTGTCTCGAACTCTATCAGGTTCACCGCAATAGTCTGATCATTCAGGCAATGAGCGGTATCTGTCAGAATATCGACTTTATTAAAAGAATTGACGGGTTCTTCTGGAAAGAGCTTTGCCGTCTTGCCTATAATAACTGTGAACTGTTACTGGATGCGATTGAAGAGTTCTGTAACGGTCCCGAATTCCTCTTTGCACCCAACGGGGAGCAGATCATGAAAGAACATTCCAAGAAAAACGAAGTCATGTATCCTGCCGGTTCACAGTATCCTGATATTCCGGTTGATTTCGACAAGATCTATCAGAAGAGCGAAACACCCCTGACGGAAAAAGAAATGAAACGCTATACCAAGACCTGTAACGGTCAGACACTGCCGGATTCCGCTCTGAAAGATACGGTCGCCGTTATCGCCTATGACTGGTTTGACGATCCCGCCAAACAGTATATGGCAAAAGAAATTCTCGCAGTCAATCCTTACGATCATACCGCTTATCTCCGGAAACGTGACAAGAACCGTTTTAAAGAACTGGTCGCCCGTCAGAAACGTGTGATGAAGTACTACGAGACTCATAAAGAAGAAATTGAACGGAAATATGCCGAAAGCGCCAATACTCTTAAAACCGAATCTTTCTGGCGTAAATATCTGCATATGGACTGAGTCCTGCATGATTCCGCATAACAATCTATCCATCTGTCCATCTATCCTTACCGGGTAACCCTTTCGGGCTGCCCGGTATATTTTTATGTCCGGAAACGAAAACAGCCAAACACGCTCAGACAAACGGGCTTCATGACAAAAAAATAGTGTCGGCTAAAGAGCAGACACTATCCGGATCGGTTTTATTCAGCTTTGATCAGGTCGGCGATCACAAGGGCAGAACCGCTGTGAACCAGTACCAGCGCAGGACTGTGTGTAACCGTATTGCTGACACCGACAGGAAAATCCGCTTGGAGCGTCAGATGTTCCGCTTCATAGGCGAAACCTCTCAGTGTCACCTCACACGCCCCACAGCCAAACGGAAATATCCCGAATCCGCAGCCGATTCGCTCAGACAGTTCCAGTGAATCCGTAACCAATCGAATTTCACTGCGGCTGTCACGGATCACCCCATGACAGCCCTGATGCGCCAAAAATAACAGCACACTGTAATTGGCAAACGTATGATCGGCTCTGCCTCCCGTCATTCCGAGTAACAGATAGTCCCGATAGCCTCGCCGTATGCCCTCTCTGAGGCAATAAAGCGTATCCGTATCATCTTTATGGGTGGGCAGTTTTATCCATTCACAGGGCGGCTCTGACGGCTCAGGAATCGAATCAAAATCACCGATCCATAGATCCGGCTGTCTTCCCCAGGAAGCGAGCAGCCGATAACCGCCGTCGGCGCATATCAGAAAATCTTCTTTTGTCACATTCCGGAGAATCACGGAAGGATCGGTCTCCGGTGACGCCCCTACGATCACACATCTGTTTTGTTTCATCTGTCAGTCCCTCAGGATTGCCAGCTCGGCAGATCCTTTACTTCATTGTACATCATCTGATAGCTCCGATGACGTGACGGAGCGATCTTTCCCTCCTGCAGCGCCTGTAACACCGCGCATCCCTTTTCACACGTATGGGAACAGGAAGTGAAGCGGCAGTCCGTCAGATACGGTTCGAATTCCGGGAAACAGTAAGCGATCTGATCCCGTTTGATCACTTCATAGCGTTCGATATCTACCGTTGAAAAACCGGGGGTATCGGCAACATAGCCACCGCCGACTTTATATAATTCACTATGACGGGTCGTATGACGTCCCCGACCTAACTTACGGCTGATCTCAGCGGTCTCTATCGAGAGATGCGGAAACAGGGCATTCAGCAGAGAGGACTTTCCGACACCGGTATTCCCCATAAACGCTGAAATTTTTCCTTCCAATAACGCTACAAGAGCAGCATTATCCTGTTCTTCATGGATACTGTATGATAACGCACGGATCCCGGCATTCCGATAAATAGCCGTGAGTTCACTGCAATCCGACAGATCGGACTTGGTAAACACTACCACCGGTTCAATTCCCTTTTCTACGGCTACCGCGGTGATCTTGTCAATCATCAGCAGATTCGGAGCCGGTTCGGCGGCAGACTGTACAATAAACAATCTGTCAAGATTGGCAAGCGGCGGACGAATCAGATAATTCTTTCTGGGAAGAATCTTTTCCAACGCCACACTGCCGTCATCAAATACCGTAATTTCCGCACGGTCTCCCACAGCAGGACTGATTCCCTTTTTCCGGAAGGCCCCCCGTGCTTTACATTCATATAGCGCATCAGCGGCTTCAATATAATAGAAGCCGCTGATTGCCTTAACAATTAAACCTGTTAAAATTTCCATCGATGAGTCCTCAATCAGTCATTGTCACCCGTATAGGCACTCTCAACAGGTTCCTCTTCGGAAATATCGGGGTCCTCATTGGAGGAATCGTCAGGTTCTTCAGAGGAATCATCAGGCTCTTCAGAAGAATCGTCAGGTTCTTCCGAAGAGTCATCCGTTATCTTCGGACACTCATCGATCAGCATCTTAGCCGTATTCAGCTGAGCATTCACTTCATCCTCGGAGGATGCCTGATAGATCAGACCCCATGTACTCTCCGGCTGATCCGGATCATAAGCGGTATAAGTCAGAAGAATCTTCTTGATACGGTTCTGATAGAAGGTATCATACTCTTCGAGATTGACATAGTTTTCCAGTTCCGCAACGGCGGCATTCTTGGCGCCGAGCAGACTGCTCTTCTTGATCTTATAGCTCTTCTTATAAGCGCTGTCGGTTACGGAAACGGTCTGTTCCTTGAAGTTGAAGATCACGGTCTCCCACTTCTGTCCGTCAACCATTACGGTAACCTGTTTCTTATAGTTGACCGCATCATCCGGCGGCAGTTTGATCTTCACCGTGTAGCCCTCACCCGGGATACCGCTGGATTCATTGATTACGGTATTATTGCCGTCAGCATCGTTCAGAATGACCTTAACACTGACTTCCGCATATTCTTCTTCCGGCAGGCCGACGGTATATTCCAGCGGACTGAGTACCTTACTGCCGTCACTGACCCGGATCGTAATAAGTTTATCCTTGCTGACGCTGTTACCCGGCAGCGGATCCGTACAGATGACGGTTCCTTCCGGCAGATCACTGGCTTCCATCTTTTTCTGGGTCTTGAAGCCCATGGATTCAAGATTGATTCTGGCCTGTTCATAGGTGCTTCCGGAAACATTGGGGATAGAAACGATTGTCGGAGAAGGTCCTTCGCTGACAATCAGGGTAATTTTGGTACCGATTTCCTGTTCGGTTCCTTCCTGCGGCGAACAGTTAATGACATAACCCTTTGCCACTTCGGAATTATAGATACGCTGTACATCATAGCTGAGGTATTTGCCTTCCAGCTTTTCAATGGCCTGCTGTTCGGTATAGTTCTTTACCTTAGGCACTTCGGTCTTGGTACTCTTACTGTTGACCGTCAGCTTAATGGTAGCCGTTTCTTTGATCTGTTTGGAGCCTGCTTCCGGGTCCTGACTCAGGATCGAATTCACCGGCTGCGCATTATCATACTTGGCATTGATGACAAAGTTGAATTTATAATTCTTATTATTCTTGATTTCATCGATCATCTGTCCGACAAAGTTCGGAACATCCACGATTTCCGGCTGATTCTGCTTCGCGGCATTCTGGAAGATCATGACCACGAACCATACGATTGCCGCCACTACCATCAATGCTACAAAAACGGTAATGATTTTTACGATGGTCTTGGCATGAGAGGGTGCCGCCACATCGTCATAACTGTCATAATCATCGTCATAAGCCGGTTTAGGTTCTGACTTGCGGACCGTATTGATAGAATCCACATATTTGGTCGGCGCCTTATCCACAAAGTAATTATAATTGAATTTGATGGAAGGATCCTTACGGAATTCCTCAATCGCTTCCAGCATCTCATCGGCACTGGCATAACGCTGTACCGGCTCCTTCCGCATGGCACGAAGGGTAATTTCTTCCAGACCGATGGGAATATCGTTATTGATT
>CACYCN010000425.1 GCA_902772895.1 uncultured Ruminococcus sp. | reverse complement strand
GGCTTCGTCAACATAATGATCGTCAATGAAGGAAAGAATATCCGTATATTGTTGTTCACTGATCAGAAAACTGCTTTTATCAAAGACGACAAGATATGCCTGCATATCGGGGGCTTCTTCGGCGAGGAAAGTGCTGATGGTATCGGCGGCAATCTGCAGCGCCTGATCCTTCGGATAACCATAAACACCGGCGGAAATCAACGGAAAAGCGATACTCTTACATTGATGTTCCTGGGCAAGCAGCAGTGAGTTCCGGTAACAGGAAATCAGCAGTTCCCGTTCCCCGTAACTGCCGCCCCGCCACACAGGGCCCGGAGTATGTATGACATACCGACAGGGAAGACGATACCCTTTGGTGATTTTTGCCTGTCCGGTGGGACAGCCTCCCAGTGTCCGGCATTCCCGCAGCAGTCCGGGACCTGCGGCACGATGAATCGCACCGTCTACCCCTCCGCCTCCAAGCAGTCCGGTATTGGCGGCATTCACGATGGCGTCGCATGAAACTTTGGTGATATCGTTCCGGATAATGTGTAATGGCATAATGATCCTGTCCTTTTCTCAAGTCTGTGTGAACTGTCTGATCAGTTACCGGTTTCTTCCAGGAATAAACCGGTAAATTTCGGCACATGAAAGGTGTTGACAAATAAATCGCATTTGCAGAGAAAGGAATAAAAAATATGCCGTCCCTGTCCTGCCATGGATTCATAATTGCCCTGTCCTTTGGCAAAAATAATATCTGCCTGATCGACGGCTTGTTTCGCTTCTTCTGAAAGTTCTTCATAGACGGTTCCGGAAATTGCCTTGCCGCCGGAAACAATATCTGCGATCTGATCGATACCGACATAAGCGGCGTCTTCCACGGTGACATCGTTCAGTACCTCGCCGCCTCTTACCATGACGGTCAGTTCCAGATGGGGAAAGTCTTTGTGGAGCTGCTCCAGAAACAGTTTATCCAATACGATCTCGCCGCAGTTATCTGCTGCCAGTAAAAAACGCTTTCCCGTCTGACACTGTTTCAGGAAGGAAGCAAAAACCGTCTGGTCCTGCTCTGAAAGAGTCGCTTCCTCAAATAATGAAAAGAAGGTGTTTTCGTCAACCTCTCGGATGGCGCCGAAATCAATATAATTTCCGATTCTGGCATAGACAAGTGCGGTTTTCAGCGGATGATCGGATTGTTCGATATGCTGACGGAAGACGGTTTCTTTCGAAAGCAGAAGGTCATTATAGGTTTTCTTGATCTCACGATAGGAATATCGTTTTCCGAAATGTTTTTCATAGACTTGATTGAACAGATAGACCAGATACGGCGCACAGTCTTTTTCCCTTCGGTGATCGATAATGGCTCTGATATCCGCCAGATAGGCAGGATCATCAGAAAGCTGCCGCTGTCTGTTCCATAAACATTCCGCACAGCCTTCTTTCACTTTCATTGTTCTTCATCTCCCGTTACTTTCTGTCTTTCAGCTGTCAGGTGAATAATTTTATTCTATCATATCTTATCTCTTTTTTCAACAGCAGTGCGTGACCCCACACGGAAATCATTTTTGTCTGGCTTTTTCTCGGAGGAACCCCTTTTTCAAGAGGAAATAAAGGCGCAGCGTCACGCTGCTCGAAACGGAAGGCTTCAAATGACACAATATTATGCTGTTGTGCAGCGGAAAACTTGTCGGTTTGAATAAACTTTCAGAGCAACCCAATGCTGCGGCTTGCTGATGCGATAGGTTATGGGTATAATAGAATGATAGAAGAATGATAGGAAAGGAAATGACGACTGTGAAAGGAATTCTGACAGCAGTGCTTGATTATTTCAAGCGTACGGATAAGACTTTCTGGGTGCTTACGCTGATGGCATCACTGTATGGGTTCTGTCTGATTGCCAGTCAGCAGCGGGGCGGTGAGGTGGATTTTCTGCGGACTCAGATCATGGCGGTTTGTCTTGGCTATGGTGCGGCTGTGGTGATTTCACTGATCGATTATAACTATCTGGCCAAGTTATGGAAGTATATCGCTTTCGTGGCATTGGTTCTGACGTTTTCGGTGTTTTTTATCGGGATTCAGGTCAGCGGTACGGATGATGTCGGATGGATCCGGCTGCCCGGCGGACTGACTTTCCAGCCTTCTGAACTGACGAAAATCTGCTTTATTGTCACGTATGCCAAACATCTGGCTATCCTCACGGAAAAAGATAAACTGCATACGTTTTTCGGCGTCATGACACTGATGCTTCATGCGATGATCCCCATTGCCCTGATTCATTTTCAGGGTGATGACGGCGCCGTACTGGTATTTGCTTTCATGTTTATCATTATGTCTTTTTCGGCAGGCGTTCAGCTGCGGTACTTTATTGCTCTTGGTGTGATGGTACTTTGTGCCGTGCCGCTGGTCTGGACGAAAATGATGAATGATGATCAGAAAAACCGGCTGATGGTTTTATTCGGCGCCGATGATGCCGCACTGCAGACCTTCGGCTGGCAGCAGTATCAGGGGAAAGTTTCGATTGCCTCCGGCGGTATCACCGGAAAAGGACTATTCAACGGTCCCAGAGTGGCGGATGATGTGGTTCCTTATCAGGAAAACGATTTTATCTTTACCGTTGCCGGGGAAGAATTGGGTTTTATCGGCTGCGCTGCCATTCTGCTTTTGTTCTTCCTGATTCTGCTCAAGGTTCTGATGACGGCTTCCGCTGCTACCAATCCTCTTGGCAAATGTATCTGTATGGGTTTTTTCGGTCTGGTCGGTTGTCAGGTGCTGATCAATCTCGGGATGGTTTTAGGATTGCTGCCGGTTATCGGAATTACGCTTCCGTTTTTCAGTTCGGGAGGTACTTCGGTAGCTTGTCTGTATCTGGGCGTCGGTCTGGTACAAAGTGTCCATATGCATCCGACTGACCCTGAAAATAAACCGGTCAGGGTCGAAATTTCCAAAACGGTTCAGGGAAGTATCTTTGCACCCTGATAAATGCCGTTGACTGCTTCCGCAAATTTCAGAAACACTTTCGATATGATGAATCGTATCCGGTCAGGCATCTGTCTGAGCGACGGCCCCGGAAATGCCCGGTTCAGGCATATCGCACTGTAACAGAAAGGACAAACCAAAATGTCACTGAAAAAAAGAAACTATACCACGATTGAAATTACCAGAAAAGCAGAAGCCAGTGTCCTGCAGGGACATCCGTGGGTCTATGAAGGAGAACTTGTACGGATCGACGGTCCCATTGCTGACGGTGATCTGGCGGATGTCGTGTCGTCAAAAGGCAGATATCTCGGAACCGCTTTTTATAACGATCATTCCAAAATCAAGCTGAGGATTATTTCTTCCAATGCCAACGATCAGTTTGATGAAGCATTCTTTGAACGTCGTCTGCGTTATGCCTGGGAGTATCGTAAAACGGTGATGGGTGACGATCTGGATGGATGTAGGGTGATCTTCGGTGAAGCGGATACCTTCCCCGG
>CACYCN010000424.1 GCA_902772895.1 uncultured Ruminococcus sp. | reverse complement strand
CAGAACGGACATATCACAGAATTCACTGATATTCAGATTGCCGACAGTGACTGCCAGACTTTCCGGAGAAAGCCTTCTGCCTTTACAGGCATCACACGGTACCGAAGACATATAGCTCTCAATTTCCGCCTTGATCCAGGTGCTTTGTGTTTCGCGGAAACGCCGTTCAAGGTTATTGATGATTCCCTCAAAATCGGTCTGATAGGTACCGGAGCCGTATTCACTGCGGCGATGAACGGTGATCTTCTCCCCTTTTGTACCATAAAGCAGGATATCAACCACTTCCTCCGGCAAATCTTTCACCGGTGTATCCAGAGAGAAGTGATAGTGTTCGGCAAGGGCTTCAAAGTACATGGAGGCAATCGTACTGCCTTCCATTGCCCATCCGCTGCCCTTGAGCGCGCCCTGACGGACAGATTTGGTTCTGTCCGGAATGATACGGTCCACATCAATCTGCATGAATACGCCGAGTCCGGTACACTTTTTACAGGCACCAAAGGGATTATTGAATGAAAACATCCGTGGACTGAGTTCGTCAATACTGACGCCGTGTTCGGGACAGGCATAATTCTGAGAAAACAGAATATCTTCGCCGTCGCTGACAGCGGCGATGACCAATCCGCCTGCTAACTTGGAAGCCGTCTCGATAGAATCCGCCAGTCTTGAATGAATCTCCGGCTTAATGACAAGACGGTCAACCACTATTTCGATATGATGCTTTTTGTTCTTTTCCGGTTTAATTGTCTCGGAAAGGTCATAGATAATACCGTCTACACGGACACGCACAAATCCGCTTTTCGCCGCCGCTTCAAATTCTTTCTGATGTTCGCCCTTTTTGGCACGAACCACAGGAGCCAATATCTGAATTTTCGTTCCTTCCGGCAGAGACAGAATCTTATCAACAATCTGATCAACGGTCTGTTGTTTGATTTCTCTTCCGCAGACAGGACAGTGCGGTACACCGATCCGGGCATACATCAGACGCAGATAGTCATAGATTTCCGTCACGGTTCCGACAGTAGAACGGGGATTCTTGGAAGTGGTTTTCTGGTCAATCGAGATAGCCGGGGACAATCCGTCGATGCTGTCCACGTCAGGCTTATCCATCTGACCGAGAAACATTCTTGCATATGAGGAAAGGGATTCCACATACCGGCGCTGTCCTTCGGCATAAAGCGTATCAAACGCCAGTGAGGACTTTCCTGAACCAGACAATCCTGTGACAACGACGAGTTCATCACGGGGAATCTCCACATCAATGCTTTTCAGGTTATGTTCCCTCGCACCTTTGACAATGATTTTCTTGAATGCCATCATTTCACCTTCTATATCAAGATAAGGAGTGCAAAATGCACTCCTTATCTATGTGGGTTTTTCGATACCACAGGTCTTTCCTGCGGATCCATTTGATTGTTTATTCTTCGTCAGTGGCTGCAGCAGTATCGTCTGAACCGGCAGCTTCGGAAGTGTCGGATGCATCGGAAGAATCGGTAGTATCGACGGTCGTCACTTCTTCAAGATCTTCGTCCTCATCAACCGGAACCGGAATTTCTCTTTCTTCCATAGCAGCGGCAAACTGTTCGCCTGTCATCTTCTCATGTTCAAACAGGAACTTTGCCACTACATGAAGATCGGCGATATGCTCACGGAGAATCTGCTCGGTTTTCTCATAACCGGCAGTGATATATTCCTTAACTTCCGCATCAATCTTGGCGGCGGTTTCTTCGGAGTAGGTCTTATTATGACCAAACTCCTTGCCCAGGAAGACTTCTCCGTCAGAAGAACCGTAAGTGATCGGTCCGAGTTTCTCACTCATACCATACTTCGTGATCATAGAGAATACCAGATTTGTCGCTCTTTCGATATCATTGGAAGCTCCGGTGGAAATATCATCCAGAATAACGGCTTCTGCCACACGTCCGCCCAGCAGTACCACGATTTCTTCCAGCATTTCTTTACGGGAACGATAGGATTTATCTTCAGACGGCAATGACATCGTAAAGCCGCCTGCCATACCTCTGGGAATAATGGAAATCTGATGAACCGGATCCTGTGTCGGACAGTAATAGGTTGCTACGGCATGCCCCGCTTCATGATAGGCGGTCAGCTTCTTTTCCTTGTCAGACATCACACGGGATTTCTTTTCCGTACCGACGACAACCTTGATGGTAGCCTCTTCGACTTCCTTCATGGTAATAGCCTTCTGGTTCTTTCTGGCGGCAAGAAGAGCTGCTTCATTCAGCAGATTTTCAAGATCCGCACCGGTAAATCCTGCCGTAGATTTTGCAATGGTTTTCAGCACGACATCCGGAGCCAGCGGTTTTCCTTTGGCATGAACCTTCAGAATCTCTTCACGACCCTTGATATCCGGTCTGCCGACCATGACCTGTCTGTCAAAACGTCCCGGACGCATCAGCGCAGGATCAAGGATATCCGGTCGGTTCGTTGCCGCAATCATAATAACGCCTTCATTGGCACCGAAACCGTCCATCTCAACCAGTAACTGGTTCAGTGTCTGTTCACGTTCATCATGTCCGCCTCCGAGACCGGCGCCTCTCTGACGACCTACGGCATCGATTTCATCGATAAAGATAATACAGGGAGAGTTTTTCTTTGCCTGTTCGAACAAGTCTCTGACACGGGAAGCACCGACGCCGACGAACATCTCTACAAAGTCAGAACCGGAAATAGAGAAGAACGGCACGCCTGCTTCACCGGCTACTGCTCTTGCCAACAGTGTTTTACCGGTTCCGGGAGGTCCTACCAGCAATACGCCTTTCGGAATTCTCGCACCTAATTCGTTATACTTTTTCGGGTCTTTCAGGAATTCCACGATTTCCCGCAGTTCTTCCTTTTCTTCGTCAGCACCCGCCACATCGGCAAAGGTGGTTTTTCGTTTTTCGTCACTGAGGTTCTTGATTTTGGCCTTTCCGAAGCCCATCTGTTTGCCGGCATCGCCCAGACCGCCCGAAAGCCTTCGCATGAAGTAGATCCATACCAGCGCCAGCAGACCGATCAGTATCAGGTTCGGCAGGAAATTCAGCCACCAGGAATTATCGGTTGCCTGTTTCCATGTGAACTTCATCGGCGCATCCGTATGTGCCTTGTTGTAGTCTGCAATGTAATCCTCCACCGCTTCCAGGAACAGAACCACACTGGCTACATTGGTCTTGACATCTGATTTGTTTTTATACTTTGTGTTGAGTTTCAGCTCCAGTTCACCGGAACCGAAATCCAGCTTATACTCTTCTACCTTCTGATCCTTGAACAGATAGACAATGTCCGAGGTCGGTATTTCTTCCTTGGGCTGCATGGTGAAAATCAGGGAGATTACGATGATGAGGATAATCGGAATTCCGAGATAGATCAACAGATTACGGATACTTTTCTTATTTTCCAATGACTTG
>CACYCN010000423.1 GCA_902772895.1 uncultured Ruminococcus sp. | reverse complement strand
GATCGCTGTCAGACCTGCCGACAGATACAGAAACAGTTTACTGTGGTAGAAATACAGATACCACAGAACTAAGTTGATAATGAACAGAAGGGGGATCAGCAGCAGATAATAGTTGATACTGATATTGGCGGAATGTCCCACACTGAAGATCATGCCGTACAGTCCGCACAGATAAAGAAGCAGATTGACAGGAGAAGCATCCATCAGACGCCGTACCCGTTCATCTTCTTTTTTTTCGTGTTTATTCCGATAGTATTGTTGCGTTTTGATAATAATCGGGCGGATGGTTCTCACCTCCATTACTGTCGTTTCCTGACAGGAATACGTTATTTCGGATTATTTCCCGGAAAGATCAAAGACCATACCGGCAAGTTGATTTTCGGTTTGCAGGGGATCGAAGCGGAATACCGGTTGATGAAAGAAATACCATTCCAGATTGGTATTGATGCGCATGGCAGGTTCTGGGAAAAGAGCAAGATAGTCTGCCAGTTCTTCGGGTGTACAGAAGGTTTCGGTCAGATAGAGTTTCCGGAGCATACCGGCGCAGTCGGATTCATTGGTGACTTCAAAGTCAACGTCCGCTTTGGTATTCCGGTCATACCAGTGGACATGAACGATGATATTTTTCCGGCAAAGATTTTCCGTGACGGCAAAGACGATTTCATAAAAAGCATCCAGCTGTTCGGGCGTCATGGACTTGCGGACTGACGTGTCCAGTAACAGATCAAAAATATAGTCGTTTTCTTTCTGAAACTCCTTGACCCAGATATGATCCGTCTTAGCGGTATAATTATGATGAATATGGCGGTAAAGGTCGCCCGGACGGTACTCCCTCAGAAGATGGACTTCACTATGATCTTCACCGGCGCGGTCGGTATTGGTCTGTACCATCGGCAGACAGTCATGGGACCCGGCAGTCGGCAGAATCAGATGCATCTGTTTGGAAACCGGAAAGACCATCAGTTCGCCGGTTTCATGGAGCCTTCTGGAAAAGAAAAACAGATTGAGGGTATCATAAACCTTTACCCGTTTCAGGTTGATTTCAATCAGACCGCAATAAGGGGCGGTGAGATAGAATTCGGAAAGAGTTCCTTCGGTGATGCGTTTTCCGGCAGCGGCGCCGGTGAAGGAACGTCTGAAACCTCGTTTCTGAAAACGGTAACGGATATGGAATCTGACCCGGTATCGGTTGACGGGAAGCAGTCCCGTATTGACCGCACGGACAGCAATGTTTTTTTCATAGCGCTTGAATGCGATATCATGCGGTTTGTCCAGACGCAGCCGGAGATGCAGTTTCTGATAAAACGCCACTGCGCAGAGCAGTACCACAAAAATCAGCGCTCCGATGACCAGTGCCATGATCGGAGCCTGACGGTACATTCCGGCAATATACCAGATCAGCAGCAGTGTCAGTACAATAAAGACTTTTCTCATTGTTTTGCTCCCCAATACGGCTGCGGTATGCCGTGTGCGATCGTATCAATGAGCTGATATCTGGTCATGCCGCTCATCTTTGCCGAAGCATTCAGGGTGATACGATGACCGAGTACATAGGGCATCTGATTGAGCACGTCCTCCGGGATGACATAGTGTCGTTTTTGCAGCCATGCGCAGGCTTTTGCGGTTTTTACCAATGCGATGGTAGCCCGCGGACTGGCGCCCCGTTCCAGATAGGGATCGCTGCGGGTGGCTCGTACCAGCCGCAGAATATAATCATATACGACGTCTTTGATATAAACGTCATGAATGGCTTTCTGCATTTCGAGAAAGATCGGTTTACTGATGACGGGACCCACATTATCGGTACGGGAAAATTTTCCGGTGCCTTTGGCGATTTCCAGTTCGCTTTCAAAATCGGGATAGCCCAATGACAGGGAAATCATGAATCGGTCGATCTGCGCTTCCGGTAAGAGCTGGGTGCCGGCAGTACCGGAGGGGTTCTGGGTAGCGATGACCAGAAACGGATCGGGAGCCAGTCGGGTGACGCCTTCTACCGAGACCTTACGTTCCTCCATGACTTCCAGTAAAGCGGACTGTGTTTTCGGTGAGGTACGGTTGATCTCATCCGCCAACAGGATATTGCAGAACACACTGCCCTCCTGATAGACAAATTTTTCTTTTTCCCGGTTATATACCGAAAAACCGGTCAGATCAGACGGCATTACATCCGGCGTAAACTGTACACGCCGGCATTCCAGTCCCATTGCTTTGGAAAATGCAATGGCAAGGGTGGTTTTTCCTACACCGGGAATATCTTCGAGCAGTACATGACCGTTGGCGAGCAGCGCTACCATTATTTCAAAGATTTCCCGTTTCTTGCCCAGGACAACCTGGTTGACTTCTTTCATGACCTGTATCGCATAATTTGACAATGTTGAATTTTCCATCTGCAGCACCTCAATCTGCCGGTTCCTTCCGGAATCGTTTCATTCGTCACGCCGGACAGCTTTATTTTCGTTTTTATATATTCCTTCCTGCTTCCGGAACAGCCGGTATTTGTTATCTGTCTATGGTCTGTCAGTCCGGAGGATTGTCCGGGGCAGGGTTATTTGATAATATCCGCCAGTGAGAAGGAAATGACCTTCCGCAGATCGTCAGGTGTCAGTTCGATCTGATAGCCGATTCTTCCGCCGCTGCAAAAGATCGTTTCCTGTTCCTGCGCGGAAATATGAATGGTTGTGCGGAAAAATTTTTTCATTCCGATCGGAGAGCATCCTCCGTGAACATAGCCTGTCAGCGGCAGCAGTTCCTTGGCTTTCAGCATGGAAAGTGATTTCTCTCCCACTGCGGCGGCGGCTTTTTTCAGATCCAGTTCTTCCGCTACCGGTACCATGAAAACATAGTGATTCCCCGAGCCTGCTACCGTTACCAGCGTCTTATAGACATGGGCAGGATCTTCTCCCAGTACCTGTGCGACTTCTGTTCCGACGGTGGTGCCGCTTTCGGTGTAATCATGTACCTGATAGGGGATTTTCTGACGATCCAGCAGCCGCATGGCGTTTGTCTTGCTTTCCTTTGCCATCTCTCTTTGCACTTCCTTATAGGATTGTTTCACATCATTATCTTACCATACTTATCACATCATTTTCAATACTATTTTATCGGGGAAACCTTCCTGAATCATTACAGAATATTCCTATGTACCGGTTCATGCGCCTTCTCTCAGGTCAGAGACGTTTTTGGGACGGTCGGATTCCTGACAGGACGGGATGACTGTGGAGAGACGGGTACGGAAGAAGATACTGTTTGTGATGTCTGTTCGTAAAATTTAAAATTTGCTCCGATAAATTTAAAAAAAAATATAGATTTTTCGGATAAAATATGTTATCATATGGTAGAATGTTTGGGTCGGGTGATGCTTTCCCTATCCGTTCTTTCGTAATGATAACCGCAGATGTCTTTTGCGGATACTTTATACACTGAAAAGGGAGTTTTTACAGATGGAAAAAAGACTGATTTTTGTGACCTCGCCGCCTGCCTGCGGCAAAACCAAGCTTTCCAAAAAGCTCGCAACGGAGCTTCGTCATGTGGTGTATCTCGATAAGGATACCCTGATTCCGCTTTCCAAACAGATTTTTAAGGTCGGCGGTGAGGAATATAACCGTAGTTCTGATTTTTTTGAGAAGGAAATCAGAGACTATGAATATGACGTTATTATGGATCTGGCATTTGAAGCGCTGCGCTATGAAAATCTTGTGATGGTCAATGCGCCTTTCACCAGAGAAATCCGTGATGATGAGTATATCAGAGGTCTGCGTGAAAAACTGGCAGAAGCCGGTGCAAAACTTTCCGTTATCTGGATCGTTACGGATCCGGAGGTTTGTCATCAGAGAATGATCGACAGAAATTCTGACCGTGATACATGGAAGCTGACCCATTGGGATGAGTATCTGGCAACGGTTAACTTTACCATTCCGGAAAATCTCCGGGATCCCGATGATGAAATGGCACTGATTCTCTACTATAACTCTACTGACGAAATGGCGGCGGAATCTTTTGCCAAACTGATGGATTACTTCAAGGATTACGATTGATGCCGGATCTCCTGCCGCTGTACGCCTGCGCTTGTGAAAATGGAGGGTTTTCGATTTTTCTGATCGCATCATCGGAAAAATCCATCTGTTATTTTGTATCGTTTCAGAGTATACTATAACCATAGCAAGCAAACAACGATGACGCTCCGTGAATCACGGAGAAACAAGGAGGTACAGAATATGTGGGGCTGGATGATTTTGGTTGGAATCGGTATAGTATTGGCGGTTGTTTTAGGTTGCCGGAATGCTAACCATAACTATACTATCGGCAGCGGATTATTTAAAGAGAGTGATGAGAATCTTCAGAAGGGTGAACATCTCGACCCCGCCGATTATCAATATTATAATCATCAGGATAAATTGAGCTGATCCGAATTGATAAAGGAACCTTTCCGAACAGAAAGGTTCCTTTTTTTAGAATAAACCCCCACGTTAGACGTGGGGTTCAGTGAAGGTTTAGCGAAGAGTCTTTAAAAAAGAAAACCTCCAGTGAAATAATAAAACTGCGGTCT
>CACYCN010000422.1 GCA_902772895.1 uncultured Ruminococcus sp. | reverse complement strand
TGAGGATCTCCCCAAGTTGCCTTCAGTAAAGCACCGGCATTCCGGAACGTCAGTCTGAAATACAGCCAATCTCCCAGATCATCAAATTTCCTGGTAGAATTGATCAGAAAGTTTCTTGTCAGCGTCGTATAACGCTTTCCCTGTTTTTTTCCGTAATTTCTGAGTTTTTTGGCAGTGGCAACATCTTCCATTGCTTTGATCTCAGAGAACCCCCCGATTGCTTCCCAAGTTTTCTTTTCTGCCCAGAAAATACCGCAATACAGTCCGGTCAGAAAGAAGCCTAACCGACAGATATCATCATTCAGACGCAGCGGAAAAGAATATCTTTCAAACCGCATGGGAGCGCCGCCGCCGATAAACAATCCTGTCGCCAATTTGACAGCGATTTCACTGAGTGTTCCAGGCGTCATCCGGTTATCGGCGTCAATTGTCACAATCACGTCACCGTTTGCCGCAAGGATACCGGTATTTCTGACAGACGCAATACACCGGTCTCCATTGAAAAGCACCTTTGCGCCGCACCGGGCAGCAATAACGGCTGTCTGATCCGTACACCGGTTACAGACTACAATGATCTCAACCTTTCCGCCATAAAGTCTGGCTGAAGCGTTAACGGAACGGATACACCGTGCTATATATTTTTCTTCATTATGTGCCGGTATCACGACAGACATCCGGTATTTTTTCATATCCCACTCTCCCCTTTTGCGGCGCAGAGCCTGCGCTCCCGATTCGCGCCGGCGTTCGCATACGCTCACTCTGTTTGTACTGACTTCAAACTCTGTGTCCGCGATTATCCGGCGCAGAGCGGATAGAAAATTATTCCCATCCGCCGCCGCAGCCCCAAAGGGCTGCTTTCCGGCTGTTTTATCTGAATCGATCGTTTTATTGCTTTTTGGGGTAAATGCGCCTGCTTATGGTGAAAGACAAAAGAAATATAATAAGCAGGTCGAAAGAAACGGTTTTGGAGGTTCAACGTCCTGCAGAACCGGCGTTACTTCTGGGTTTTACGACAAGAACGGTAGAGATACGATGATGTTCCACTTCGAGTACGGTAAAACGGACGCCGTTTATCATGATTGAAGGATGTTCCCCGCTTTTAGGAATATGGCCCATTCTGTCCAGCATCACACCGGCAATCGTATCGTTTTTATCATCTTCAAAGTTCAGACCGGTCAGATCACTGATTTCATCCAGAGAAGTAGCGCCGTCCACACGGAAACTATTTTCATTGACACGTTTGATTTCTTCGTCCTCGTCGTCATATTCATCCTGAATACTGCCGAGAATCGACTCAATCAGATCCTCCATCGTAATAATACCGCCGGTACCGCCGAATTCGTCCACAACCACTGCAATCTGTATTTTGTGGGATGTCATATACTGAAACATTTCACTGCAGCGTTTGGATTCCGGAACATAAACCGCTTCCCGAATAATACTCTTGTCAATCACATCATCAAACTTATGTACACCGACCAGTTTTAACAGATCCTTGACATAGATAATTCCCATAATATCATCAATATCTTCATGATAGACCGGGATGCGGGAACGCCCGCTTTCAATGGCAATCTGCGTCACCTTTGTAAGCTTATCATTATCACGGACAGCAATCACATCTTTACGATGGGTCATAATTTCGCCGACGGTAGTATCGTCAAAGTCGAAAACATTTTCGATCATACTGCGGGTATTTTCCTCAATGGTACCGTTTTCCTCACCTTCATCGACCATCATCAGAATTTTCTCTTCCGTCAGATGATCGGGCACATTCTGTTCAGATGATTTTCCCAGCAGTTTCACTGCCAGAGCCGTAAGCGGACGAGCCGGAATGACAAAAAGCAGCATAGGTACGGAGAGGACCAGAAATAGTCCGCCTTTATGCAGAAGGACTTTTTCGGGATGAAGCTGAGTCAGCCGGCGGGGAATCCAACAACCGAAGACAAGCAGCAGGACGGTACACACCGATAATACGGCCAGAGCGGAAAGACATTCCGCAGCGATGACATCCGGCAGCCAGGAAACAACCCACGCCTCCAGCATGGGTACAAACACGACGCCTGCCGAACCAACGGCAGCCGTTCCGTGAAAGATGATTCCGGCATCGGCACGGCGACACATCGATTTTGATTTTTCCAACATCCGGAGAGCCCGTTTATATTTGGGAGAGTTCTGGTTTTTTTCTCCTTTCAGGGCGCCGGGAGACGCTTCCTCCAACGCTGTCCGGACACCGGCATAAAAACAGCAGAGTGCAGAAAACAGAATAAACAGAACAATGCCTGCCAGGCATCGCCCGACTGAAAACGATAAATACCCGGATATGTCTGCCGGCATAGTATCAACCACCTCACAACATGAACAGAATTCCTGTCAATTCATTTACACTAATAATAGAGGAAAATATTCCCGATGTCAAGCCGCACCGGATCAGGAACACGGAAATCAATTTTACCCGACTTTTTCTCGGAGGAAACCCTGCACTCCTGTAAAAGTTTTGGCAAGATACTATCAAATCGGATTTAAATTTCTTTGTAAAACATCATCGGAAACGGCAGCTTGCCGGCGCAGAGCCTGCGCTCCCGTGATTGTTTTGTAAAAACACGAATTAACCGTTTGCCAAGAACTTTGCAGAAC
>CACYCN010000421.1 GCA_902772895.1 uncultured Ruminococcus sp. | reverse complement strand
TTGTATATTGGGAATCCGGACGAAGCATATACAGGATATTTTCAGCGGTTGATAAATCCGGCTGGGGAGAATGGATAATAAGGCTTTTATTTCTGCGGTAATGATTATACGCCTGATAGCTGTACACCGAAATCACGGGAAATAAAGCGATCAATTGCAGGCATTGCCGCAGCACATTGGGCAGAGAAGTATCATCTGCGTTTTTATCATAGGAATATAAGGTCAGCACACTTCTTGCCAGAGCATTCATCATATCACTGCTGGGAGCTTTGAGGATAACGTCACGGGTAAAATAATGAGGCAGATTGCGGTATTGCGCGAGCATCCGGTTAATTTGCCGGAACTGATGTTCATCCGGCAGTTTACCGAACATCAGAAGATAAACCACCTCTTCAAAGCCGAAACGGTCATCATGGATAAATCCCCGGACAATATCTTCCACATCCACGCCTCTGTAATACAGTTTACCGTCACAGGGACGAGTTTCCCCGTTCACGATCTTACTGGAGCAGATTTCGGAGATTTCCGTCAGACCGGCCAACACGCCTTTACCGTTAATATCTCTCAATCCACGTTTCACATCGTATTTTGAATAAAGATCTTTTTCAATTCTGCCGTTTTCAATACACAGATTACTTAGTTCTTCCAATTCCGGTGTTATTTCAAAAAAGTCATTGTAAGCCAATTTCATCATCTCCGTTTTCTGTCTGATTCGTTAGATAGTTTCATACGATATTTACAGTTCATAATATTATTATAACAGATTGGAAAAATTTGTAAACAGAAATTTTGTTTACATTTTGTAAATTTTGCACAGTACAAAAACGCTCTCATCAAGCGCGTCAGACCGTCACCGCTTTACACCCCTGACGGAGATTGCGTATTTTCAGTTCATGCTGAATCGCATTAAGGACATGACGTTTATCACCGCTCCAACGGGGCGCGATCAGCAGTCGTTTATCGCCGTCACCCGTCAGCCGATGGATCACGATCCGTTCCGGCAGCACCGACAGAATCTCGGCTGTCAGAGACACATATTCTTCTTCCCGTAAAACTTCAAATTCTCCCCTGCGGTACATCGTCGCCAAATCCGTTCCCTCCAGTACATGAAGCAGCTGCAGTTTAACGCCGTCCGCACCGCTGTTCCCGACATAGACAGCCGTTTGCAGCATATCGTCCGGGGTTTCGAAAGGGAGACCGGTAATGGTATGAACGATCACCTCAGCCCCCGCCTCTTTCAGCCGCCGTACCGCCCGATCAAAGCATGGCAGGTCATATCCTCTTCGGATCAACCGCGCCGTTCGTTCATGGATAGTCTGTAAACCCAGTTCTACCCAGACCGGCTTGATCCGGCATAATTCCCGGATGAGTTCGATTTTATCCTCTTCAAGACAATCCGGTCGGGTGGCAATGGAGAGTACCGCCACTTCTTCACGCCGGATGACCGGAAAAAACAGATTCCGGAGTTGTTCAACAGGCGCATAGGTATTGGTAAATGCCTGAAAATAGGCAATATACCGTGACCCGTCATATTTCTGACGAACCAGCGCCTTTGCCTGTTCGAATTGTTCCTCCATTGTATGACGCACGGACGGCGTAAATTCACCGGAACCGCCGCCGCTGCAAAAAATACAGCCGCCGGAGGACAGGGTTCCGTCACGGTTCGGACAGGTCATCCCGCCGTTCAGGGCAAGTTTATAAAGTTTTGTTCCGAAGCGCTGTTTGAGATAGCAGTCCAGAGAATAATACCTTCGTCCGTTCCAGTTTCTGATATCAACTTCCATCGTTTCTCTCCATAGCAGTATGATGAAAAACACAGAGGGAGCCGGGCGGTTCCCTCTGTGAAATCAGTTTCATATTCAAAATTATTCCGGTACAAATTCATCCTTTGCCACACCGCACAGAGGACAGGTCCAATCCTCCGGAATATCCTCGAATTCTGTTCCGGGAGCAATGCCGTTATTCGGATCACCCTCGTTCGGATCGTACACATAACCGCAAACACCACATACGTACTTCATCGTTTCACCTCCCAATTTCATCTGATTTTTTAACATTATACATGATTTCAATCTGTCTGTCAATCATTTTGTTAAAATTGACCAGTACGACATGGAGGCATGTCGCTGATATCGTCTGACAGCTCAGAAAATAAGCGATAAATCTCCGTGAAGGGCGACCCGGAGGATTCCGATCACGACAAGATGCGCAGGATAGTAAATATAGAACAGCCACTTTGTTCCCGGTATGTTTCTGCCACGGGTCCCGTTATACCGGGCAAGAATGGGAATGGAAAGGAATGTAAACATCTGTAAGATACCGTAAGGCTTATCCAGGAAGATAAAATAGACAACGGAATAGACCAGTGTCCAGAAGATTATATCAATCGCCTGGGCTTTGAAATCCCCCCTGTGATTATACAGGAAAAACGGACACATGACGGCAATACAGGACCAGTCTGACGGAAACGTGATCAGACAAATCACGGGAATAGACAGAATTTTCAACCATTTGGGAATTTTCTCACTGCGCCAGACCCCGATCAGAACAACCGCCCAGGCTAATGACCACATGACGCTGGTCTGATTGAAAAAACTGCCGTTTGAAAACGGTAAAAACGGAATCCCAAAGGCAAAATTATACGCAAAATGAGAGACAATGGCAAATAAAAACAATCTGCCTGCGTATTTCCGGATATTACGGGTATAGAAACAGCCCTCTGCAATAAAGAACCACATCATCGGCGCAGTCAGTCTGCCGATGATATGCAGCGCATACACATACCATGTCGTTTGCAGTCCGGGAAAAATGACCCATGTCAGGTGATCTATCGTCATGGCAATAATGGCGATCAGTTTAATCTGATTGGCATTCAGATGTTTTTGGGTTAACGTCATTACGGATATCCTCCCATCCCTTCCTGATTTTGGATAGATTCCTCACAGTTCTTTCCGCTTGATTGTCTCCTATACAAATTAAGCCACTCATCAGATTGATGAATGGCTTAAAATTTGTCAGTTACTTGTTAGTTATGTGTCAGTTACCGTCCGGAATCCACCGCATTTCAGGCAAATCCAAACCGATAAAAGTGCATAAACACTGTATTTCCGATAATCGCCAAAAGGCTCTGATTATCTCTTTGAGAACTGAGGTGCACGACGGGCAGCTTTGAGACCGTACTTCTTTCTTTCCTTCATTCTCGGGTCACGAGTGAGGAAGCCAGCCTTCTTAAGTCTGGGACGAAGGTTCTCGCTGTCATACTGAAGCAGTGCACGGGAGATACCGTGACGGATCGCACCGGCCTGACCGGTAACACCGCCGCCTGCCACACGGCAGACAACATCAAAATTAGCTTCCGTTCCGGTCAGGTTAAGAGGCTGACGAACGATGAGCTTCAAGGTTTCGAGACCGAAATAATCGTCGATATCTCTGTCATTGATCGTAACCTTACCGGTACCCTTATAGAGTCTTACTCTTGCTACAGAGCTTTTTCTTCTGCCAGTTCCGTAAAAATATGGTGTCTTATCGTACATAATCAATTACCTCCTCCCTGATCACTCTAAAACGATGGGCTGCTGAGCGGCATGCTTATGCTCGCTGCCCTGATAAACGTGCAGTCTTGTCAAAGCCTTGCGGCCGATGGTAGTGTCGGGGATCATACCCTTCACAGCGAGTTCCAGAGCAAGCTCAGGCTTCTTTTCCATAAGCTCATCATATCTGACGGACTTCATGTGGCCGATATAGCCGGTGTGATGATAATAGAACTTCTGCTCAGCCTTCTTACCGGTGAGAACAGCCTTTTCCACATTCGTCACGATCACGAAATCGCCGCAATCCACATGAGGAGTAAAGGTGGGCTTGTTTTTGCCGCGAAGAAGATCAGCAACCTGAACAGCAAGACGACCAAGTGACTTACCGGTTGCATCAACAACGTACCATTTACGCTCAACTTCGCCTGCTTTAGCCATAAAAGTTGACATAGTGAATCCTCCCTGAATTCCAATTTTATCTCTTCCAAAAGGAGTTCAATCCGACGTCCTTTTGTCCACGAGGTACATGATAACACAGTTTTTTCCGCAAGTCAATAGATTTTTTGATTTTTTTAATTTACCATTTTACATTCTTTTATTTTCTCTTGTATTGTCTCATATTCTCTGTTATTCTAATTTTCGATTTTCATTTTTCAGACCGCCGCGCATGATCAGACCGAAACACATTCCGGATACAAGATACTGAATTTACACGTGTTTTTGACGCCCCATCGGACAAGCCCGTGAAATATTGCCCGTATCCGGAAACCAGGTTTTTCATGCCCGGTTATCATTTCCGTTATATTTTTGCAGTTGTTCCGGATATCGATAGAAATGTACGAGACATCCGGCAATCTTTCCACATGGTAAGCCACACTTACTCATCGGCAGGTATCAACACATGCAAGTGTCCGGCATCACTTTCCGTAACACGCTTCACTGACTTTAAACAAGCCCCTATTTCTGCCGCAGTATCGGGAAATATGAAACCTATCTCAAAAGATATCCCGTCATCGTTACCTGCCGGGAACGCTGCCTCCACAGACAATTCTCTGCTCCTGTTCCGCAGGTTCTGACCGGTCATGCAGGATATTACGCCTCACTAAAATAACACTATTCTATCCTTTCAGGCTCTGTTTCAAAATCATTTCCGCTGCTTCAAATCAATATTTTGTATTATGTTTTCACTTTCCTTCGATTCGTTTTCACGCAAATTCAGGAACAGCAAAAATCCCATTGTCAAGCCTTTTTTAACATTTTAGTGTACGTTTTATTCCCCTTTCAGACCATGATTTCCCTTTACTTTTCAGTCAAAAAGTAGTATAATTAAGTCATGGAAATCAAGCTGAGCGCGCACTTGATCCGAACAGAAATATTAACACGATATATTATATGGAGGTAAACACTATGGGTCTGATGGAAGCTAACGAACGCATTACACTGTGGAACAAAAACGAAAAATTCAAGGACTATGCTAACATCCTGCTGGTATATCTGGCGCAGTTCAACGGAATGTTTGACCTTGACGGCCTGCGGCTTTCTCTGAAGCTGACCGTAGACGACGAAACCGTCACTCTGACGGACATCTCTCAGGTCCGGAAAACGACACCGGAAGAAAATACCGCCTTCGACGATGATGAGGAGGACGATGAGGACGATGAAGACAGCTATGATCCGGCAAAAGAAGCGGCAGCTCTTCAGGCTATGATGTCAAAATATAACATTCTTCTGGAGCACCAGGAATTTGCCGATCTGGTCCGGAAAATCCCTGACGCACAATATGTCAAGCTGAGCATGAACTTCAATTTCAGCAGGGACTATACCTTTATACCGGTCGATATTGCCAGATCCGCCTGGGGTATCCAGTTCTCTACACTAAAAAGTCTGCCGCAGTTAAGTTACCTGCTGTACGGATTTCATTTCTGGCTGAGCATCCTGCCGGAAGACGGTTCGGATGCCGACGTGATCCATTACGCTGTCACAGGCTATGATCCGGAGGCACCCTATGACTACCGGTTCGAGTATAACGAAGAAGGCCAGATTCAACCCAAACCCGTTGACTTCTCCGTACTGGATCTGTCCGATCAGTGGAATCTTAATATATGCCAGGTTTTTGCCCCTCTCTGTTCCGAAGCAGGCGTGGATCCCCAATATTTCCGGGGTGCGCATGAGATCATGAAACCATACGCCGAGAAATTCGAAGCGGAATGGAAGAATACATATGTCATAATTGATGCCGACTACGAGGATAAATGTAAGGACCAGGATCTCTTCCTGCAATCCGAACACGCTGATGTCGATCGCAGCGCCATAAACGACATTCTCGCCCTTATGCAGGAACTCACTGACTATTTCCACACGCTGCCGGAGGAAATGCAGAAACCCAATTGTTCTCCGTATCTCTATTGTATTGCCAGAGGATGCAACCTTGATTGCTCGCTCATGATCACTTTCGACACCACGGACGGACAGATCAAAATAACCAATTACAGTTTCTGACAGTTTGTTACCCCGCTCCGCATCGACCAAAGTCTTTGACAGGAGCGGGGAAAACTTTCTTCGCCCCTAAAATATGAAATTCCTTTCAGATCGTTCCGTATTACCATCTCATCGGTATCGGATCACAGGAAATACGAACACTAACCAACAGTTCAAAAAACAGAGCGAACATCAGCGAACGACAGCGCAAATTGTCCAGGGAGGTCACTCATCGCAGGCTCTGCGCCAGAATTGACAAGAAAGCGGCGGCGTGATACAATGAATCCGATAAAAAGAGGAAGACAGAATTGTGCTGTCAAGGGGATGAGAACACTGAAAAGGCAAAAACGAATGGCAGTCATCAACGACTTTTCCGGTTTCGGAAGATGTTCGCTGACAGTATCGCTGCCGATAATCTCCGCCATGCGGATCCAATGCTGCGCACTGCCGACGGCAGTATTTTCCAACCATACCGGATATCCCGATTATTTTTTTGACGACTATACCGACAAAATGGAGGCATACTATTCCAAATGGGAAACACTGGGGCTGGAATTTGACGGTATTTATACCGGTTTTTTAGGTTCGGTACATCAGGTCCGGATCGTGGAAGACTTCATCGCCCGTTTCAAACAAAAAGACACCGTGGTTATCGTAGATCCGGTTATGGGAGATGACGGAAAATGCTATGCTACCATCGACGAAAACCTTTGCCGGGAACTCAAAAAACTGCTGCCCCTGTCTACCATCATTACCCCCAATATCACGGAAGCCTGTCTGCTATGCGGTGAAGAATACCGTCCCGATCACCTTGATGACCAGAAACTGCTCATGATTGCACAGAAACTGCAGCGGATGGGCGCCCGCCATATCGTGATCACCGGCATTGAACAGAACGACAGAATCCGTAATTTCATCTATCGTTCCGGCACGGAATACAGTTTTTATGAGCAGTCATGTACCGGCGCGCCCCATGCAGGCACCGGAGATGTCTTTGCTTCCATTATCGCTGCCGACGCCGTCAATGCCGTACCCTTCGAGGAATCCGTACAGAAAGCCGCCGATTTTGTCGGCAAAGCCATTCATCTTTCCGACAGGCTGCAGATTCCTAAACAGGACGGCGTTTGTTTTGAAGAACTGCTTGCCGAACTGATCCCTCCCCTCTCGGGACAGTCATTGTAATCTCATCCCTCCGGAACCATATTCCCTCTCCCGCTGCGTTTTCCACTCCGGGAAGGGCAGTGCAAAAATATAGTTATTATGAACATTAAATTGTTAAAAATTTAGCGATAAACCTTAAAAGTGCAGAAATCTGAAAAAACACAAAAAACCGGTTGTAAAAACCTGTCCTTTTATGATATGATAAGTTGAAATGAAGTCTTTATCCAGATTTTCAGTCCGAAAGGAAACGACCCAGATGATAAGAAAGAAAACCGTTCTGCTGCTCAGCGCACTTTTGTCAGCGGCAGTAACTTTCAGCATAACCGGAATAGCGGTACACGCAGAGCCCTGGGACGATGACAACCCTGTGACAGATAACGAGTACACTTTCGAGCAGTCGGAAACCGATCCCTACG
>CACYCN010000420.1 GCA_902772895.1 uncultured Ruminococcus sp. | reverse complement strand
GGAAAAAGCCATGCTGCAACCAAGTTATAATTATAATACTTATATGTCACAACCCGAATTAACCTATATCTTTTATCAAAAAAACGCCGCCGGGTTTAATGTATACAAAAAGTTCCATAACCAAGGCGATACATACAAGATTGACAACGAGGATGTCAGTAAAGAGACATACAATACCGAAAAAGGAAAGCTGGACAATCTGAATTGGCAGAGTGTCGGAGGAAAGTTCCCAATCACTAAGGAAAACATCGACTCCGAACTTGCGAAATGGTGAGACAGGGCATCCGTATCCGGCACATGGAAAAAACAAAAGTATTTTGTAAGCGATGCAAAGGCTTGCAAAATTCAGGGGCAGTTCCCCTGACAAACAGGAAAGGTGGGATCATGTGATTACACAAGGAACGGTGTTGAAGAACACCTATCAGATAATGGAAATGATCGGAGCGGGCGGCGGCGGCACGATCTATAAAGCCTATCATCTGGGACTGAAGAAGTTTGTCGTAGTCAAGCGAGTAAAAGATAACTGGGCAAGTATCATGGATTCCGAAAAGGAAGCCGCAATCATCAAGAACCTGAAACATCAGTATCTGCCGCAAGCCTATGACTTTATCAGACTACCGGAAGGAATTTTCACGGTAATCGACTATATTCCCGGCTACTCACTGGACAAATATCTTTTTAAACAATACCGCTTTACCCAGCAGCAGATACTTCATTGGCTGAAACAGGCAGCGGAAGCACTGATCTATCTACATTCTCAGCAGCCGCCGATCATCCACAGCGACATCAAACCGGCCAATATCATGATTACGACACAGGGAAATATCTGTCTGATCGACTTCAATGTTTCCCTGACCAGTACCCCCGACAGTACCATCAACGCCACCAGCCGAGGTTATGCTTCTCCGGAGCAGTATCTCAATCTGCATCCGATCAACCAGCCCCAACCGGGCATTCCCTTTGTACCGCAGTATCATTTCGACATGACAACGCCGCTTGATGCCCGTTCGGATATTTATAGTCTCGGCGCCACGTTTTATCATCTCATGACGCTTCAGCGGCCGCCCCGGATGCCCGAACACATTCCCGAGATTCCCGACACCCTCGAAGGCTTTGACGAAACACTGATCCATATTGTCAACAAGATGACACGTTATGATCCCCGTGAGCGTTACCAGACGGCGCAGGAGCTGCTGAACGACCTGCAGAACATCCGTAAGCTTGACAAGCGCTCCATTGCCCAGCGGCGTTCCAGACTGATCTGTAACACCGTCTTTCCGATCATCATGGCAGGTGCGATTGTCATGTCAGTGGCAGGATATCTGACAATGGGACAGGAAGCGGAAGAAGCCTTTCAGGAGAAGGTCACCTATGCGGATAACTGCACCGACAATCAGGAATATGAAAAGGCGCAGCAGGCATATGAAGAAGCCATGGGGATGAAACCGGAAGATATTTCGCCCTATTTCGGGATGATGTCACTCTACACCAGTCAGGGCGATTTTGAAAGTGCGGTGCGATACGGCAAGGATACCTTAGCGGAACATTCCTTCAAGGATAACACGGACAAAGAGCGGGCGGATTTTTACTATATTCTGGGCAATGCGTATTTTGAGCAGGAGCAATACGAAGAGGCAGTAACCCAATACACCCAGACCGTTTCACTTAACCGGAAGAATCCGGAATACTATCGTGACTATGCGATAGCACTGGCACGAAGCGCCTATGTAGCCAAGGCGAAGGAGATATTAGAGGAAGCGCACGATCTGGGACTGGAAAACGATTCGGTAGCGCTGGTCAATGCAGAAATCGCCTTTGCCGAGAACCGCACGGAAGACGCCATCAGCTACTTCCGGAAAGCGATCGATCAATCATCCAACGAGAACCTGATTCAGCGGGCATATCTGTATTTATGCCGCACCTATCAGAAGACCGGGAAATACGACGACCTGATTGACACCATCACCACTCACGAGAGTCTGTTCAACACCTATCGAAAGAAAGTTTCCAAACTAATGTGTGCCGAAGCCGACCTGAGCAAAGCGGAAAACACGCCGGAAGCCAACCGTCAGAAACTTTTTGCCGAAAAAGCCATTGATTTGTACAACGAAGTCCGGCAGATGGGACCCGTTTCCAAGACCTCGCAGTTCAATCTGGCAACAGCCTATGAATACACCAATGATTTCACCCATGCCGAAGAGGTTCTGACAGAGATGGTCAAGACCTATCCAAACGATCCGGACGTATATGCCCGATTAGCGATTCTGGAAGCCGATCAGCAGGGGCAGATCAAGGAAGTATCATCCCGGGACTACACCAAATTCAAGGAATACTACGACAAAGCCGAACAGCTCAATCAGACCAACAAGGTCAACGGCACCAGCAGTGCCGTCATCCTGCAAATGGAACAGCTCATGCAGGAAATCAAAGACAATAACTGGCTCAAGGAGTGAATCACATGACATTAGGAATGATTTTATTTTACGGCGGCATCGTTCTGTTTGCACTGGCGCTGATCGCACTTGTTGTCACCAACATCATCCTCTCCGTCATATCCACAAAACTAAAAGCCCTGATGGATACCTCTTACGGAAAGTAACCCAAAAAGTATTTCGCACGCTGCGCCTCGGGGGGACTTTTACGAAAAAGTCCCCCCGAGACCCCCGGAAACGAACCTGCCCACTTTTCTGTGTCATTTCTTGTTTTTTGCAGGAGCCGAAAATGCAGCAAGAGACAGAACTCTTACAAAAAGAGCAATCACATTCACCGGCGCAGAGTCTGCGCACCCCTATTCGTTTTTGCAAAGATACGGAGTGACCGTTTGTCTTGGACTTTACAAAACGGAATTGGGAGCGGAAGCCTTCCGCTGATCATGAGAATCAAAAAACCAGGTATATGATCTACCCAAAAGATAGTCATACACCTGGTTATCTATTTTCTGTCAGGATTCCGTTTTTTCAGCGGATTCCGTCGGAACTTCAGAGGTCGTTTCAGTTTTATCGGAAAGAGTAGAAACCGCCTCCTGCGTAATGACAGCTTCTTCGGTATCATCCTCTCTCTCATAGCCGCAATCGGGAGCGGTACAGACCAGTTTCGGATTCTTACCTTTTTTCTTGAACAGGACATTACCGCAGGTCGGACATTTTTCGGTAGTAGGCTGATTCCACGAAACGAAGTTACATTTCGGATAATTGGAACAGCCATAGAAATCACGGCCCCGTTTGGTTTTCTTGACAATCACATCGCCGCCGCACTTCGGACAGGGAATACCGATTTTACTGATCATCTTGACGATATTCTTACAGTCAGGATAGCCCGAACAGGCGATAAACTTACCGTAACGGCCGAACTTAACCACCATAGGTTTACCGCATTTATCACAGACCAGATCGGTCTTATCTTCCTCCAGTTCAATTTTGACGCCCTTCATATCTTCCTTAGCCTGTTTAAGGGTCTTATCAAAGTCGCCGTAGAACTCATCCAGCAGATCGACCCATTGACACTCGCCATCCTCAACGGTATCCAGTTCCTGCTCCATCTGAGCGGTAAATTTAACATTAACGATTTTGGGAAACCGTTCTTCCATGAGTTTCGTCGTAACTTCCCCCAATTCCGTAGGGAACAGGGTTTTACTTTCCCGCTTGACATAACCTCTCTGGGTAATCGTAGAAATCGTAGTGGCATAGGTAGACGGTCTGCCGATGCCATATTCTTCGAGAGCCTTGATCAGAGAAGCTTCGGTATAGCGGGGAGGCGGCTGGGTAAAATGCTGATTAGGCAGCATTTCCTTCACTTTCAGAGGCATATCTTTTTCCAGCGGGGGCAGTTCATTTTCCTTATCATCCTCTTCGCCGTCCTTACTTTCCACATACAGTGTCGTAAAGCCGTCAAAATCCACCCGATAACCGGACGCCTTGAACAGATAACCGCCGACATTAATATCCACCTGTGTAGTTTTCTGGATACACTCCGCCATCTGACAAGCGATAAAGCGTTCCCAGATCAGTTTATAGAGTTTATACTGGTCATTGGTAAGACTGGACTTAACACGGGAGGGTTCCAGTTCCACACTGGTAGGACGGATCGCCTCATGACCGTCCTGTGCATTGGAACGGGACTTAAAATGACGGGGACCTCCTGCCGGCAGATACTTTTCTCCCCATCTGTCTTTAATAAACTGAGCCGCTGCTCCCAGAGCATCCTCCGATAACCGCAGCGAGTCGGTTCTCATATAAGTAATCAGACCGACGGAGCCCACACCCTGTACTTCAACACCTTCATACAGTTCCTGTGCCACCTTCATGGTACGCTTGGACTGGAAGCCTAACTTACGGGAAGCCTCCTGCTGTAAGGTAGAAGTAATAAACGGCGGAGCCGGCTGACGTTTTCTGGTACCATGACGAAGTTTTTCCACAAAAGGCTGTGCATCCTTCATGGCATCCAATAAAGCCTCCGCCTGTTCCTGATTGGTAATTTTGATTTTCCCGTTCTGATCCCCGTGAAAAGCGGCAGAGAAAGCTTTCCGGCTGCCCTTAGGGATAAATTTAGCGTCAATACTCCAATATTCTTCCGGTTGGAAAGCCCGGATCTTTTTTTCTCTGTCAACAATAATTTTCACCGCAACGGACTGAACCCGTCCGGCGGAAAGACCTTTCCGTATTTTCTGAGAGATAAACGGGCTCAGCTTATAGCCGACCAGACGATCCAGAATTCTTCTGGCCTGTTGGGCATTGACGAGATCGATATCGATCTTTCTGGGAGCCCCCATGCCGTTTTTGACTCCGGTTTTGGTAATCTCATTAAAGGTCACACGATTGGTTTCCTCAGGATCCAGCCCCAATAAATAAGCCAGATGCCAGGAAATAGCCTCTCCTTCACGATCAGGGTCAGTCGCAAGATAAACATAATCGCTTTTTTTGGCTAAGCGGATCAGTTCTTCAGCGAGTTTTTCCTTTCCCTTGATCAGTTCATATTTCGGAGTAAATTTCTTTTTGATATCTACGCTCAATCGGTTCGGATTCAGATCTCTGATATGACCCATTGATGCCACAACCTCAAAATCAGAGCCGAGATATTTTTTTATTGTTTTCGCCTTTGCCGGCGACTCAACAATCACAAGCTTTGACATACCGTTTCCTCCGTCAGTTTAAGATCTTGATATATCGTCCATATGAATCAACGATAATATAACCAAGCATTTCCAGCTCTGTCAGAGCCGAAAGAACCTCGCCCGGTGTCAGATTCAGTACTTTTACCAGATGTTCCGGAACAATCGGGGCATCTGAAATTGTATCATACACCGTTAATGTAACACCTGTCAACCGTTCCCTTGCAATATTGTTCGTTGTGTATTGTTTTTCAGGTTCTTTTTGCGTTTTTTTAGTAGGTTTAGACAATGGTTTTTCAGGTATCTTCTCAACTGACTTTTTTTCCGACGACATAACCGATTGCACGATCTCATTAAGCATCAGATCGATCTCTTCCTCGGTCATATCGGGCTTTTCAGAAACCGTTTCCGCCGGCTGTTCCTGCCAATCAAAGTCTTCTCTCTCCCAAGGTTTCAGGAGATTCTGTGGAGAATCGTTCTTTGACAAGGGGATCAGTGCCGTCATCGAAAGCGGCAGCCTTGCCGCCGGAAGCAAAACACCATACTGTGTGTCTTCCGCCATTAGCGGTGTCAGCATCATCTTACTTGTCGGAGACGGATCAGCCGGCGGAACCGATACGGCATCTGACGATACAGACGGCTCCGGCGATGCAGCTACCGCTGACGGATTGTAAGACGGCTTTGACGGCAGAGGAGGTGTTTCTCTTTTCCGGGACTGACGAGCCGGCGGAACCGATACGGCATCTGACGATACAGACGGCTCCGGTGATGCAGATACCGCTGACGGATTGTAAGACGGCTTTGACGGCAGAGGAGGTATCTCCGGTTCCCATAGCTTATTCGTTTCCGGAACATAGTTCAAAACAGACGGCTGCGGAACCGGTTCCGGGAAAGAACGATCGGACGGAGGAACTGCCGGGAATTCCTGTTGTGCAGGAGGAAGCGGTTTTCTGCGTTTTTTCCGTCCCGAAGACTCACCGGTTTCCGATAATTTTTCAGACTGAACCATAGCCTTAAAGGTAATGGAAAAACGCTCATAAGCCTGTTGAAGAAGAACATCGGTATCCTGCTCCGATAACTCAAAATCATTTTCACCGTTTTTGCCGGATTTCTTTGCTAAATTTCTGGCATTATCGACTTCCCAGAACGGCAGTAAATGATAGGCCTCCATGATATCATAATTTTGATAGGCACGAATAATATCGGTGGCATCGATCACCGGATAAGCACCGTTGCGCAGCAGAAAGTTAGTGCCACTCGCCTGCTTATCCCGGACATTCCCGGGAACAGCAAATATCGGTTTCTTTTCTTTGGCGGCACAGACAGCGGTAATCAGTGCGCCGCTGGCAAGATCAGCCTCCACCACTAAGGTACTGTCTGTCAGAGCGGCAACGATCCGGTTACGTTTGGGAAAAGTATAGACAGAAGGCGCCGTATCCGGACTATACTCCGAAATCAAAACACCTTTTCTGACAATTTCCTGACGGACATTGCCGAATTTTGTCAGATAGGGATAGGAGATACCGCATCCCAGCACACAGATGGTACTACCGTCAGCCTGAAGCGCCCCCAGATGGGCATGCGTATCAATTCCGTCTGCGCCTCCGCTGACAATTGTAACCCCTTCTTTGGCAAGATCATAAGCAATCTGAAAGGAGAGTTTTTTTCCGATGGAAGAAGCATGTCTGGTTCCGACAATTGCAATACTGCGGCCGAGAGATTCCGGGAAATCCCCCTGCACATACAGCACGACAGGAGGGGATTCGATAGCCCGCAGACGTTCAGGATAGGCAGCATCATCAAATCCCAGAATCTGACATTTTGCATTGTGACAGACATCGATATTTTTCTGTGCGCCGCTCAGGTCTTTCCTGAGAATATTCTGCAATTCACGGCGGGAAAACAAACCGCTTAACCGCAGGTCTCTTTCATCGGACCGAAACACATTTTCGGCGCTGCCGAAGTATGAAAAGATCGGTACCACAAATTTACTTTCGACACCCAGACATTCTGCCAGCCATACATTATAGATCATCCGCTCCATACGATCACCTCTCTCACAATCGAAAACGACACAGGTACAGGACGAAAAGTCCTGTCATCAACCCTGTAACCGATACAGCAGGATTGCCGCCGCCGCAGAAGCATTGAGGGATTCCGCACGGCCTCTCATGGCAATTCTGACACTTCTGGAACAAGCCCGGATAGTTTCCGGACGCAATCCGTTACCTTCGTTACCGATCAGCATAATTCCGCCTTCAGAAAAATCGATATCATTAATATCATCCGCCTCATGGGGGGTAGAAGCATAAGTCAGAATCCCCTGTTGTGTCAGACCGGCGATATAAGCGGTGAGATCCTTCACGATCTGCACCGGCACCCGGAACACAGCCCCCATACTGCCCCGTACCACCTTAGGGGAATAGATATCACAGCAATCCTCCGATAGAATCATTCCGTCAATTCCCAGTGCCTCGGCACTGCGGAGAATCGTCCCCAGATTTGACGGATCCTGTATATTCTCTAACGCCGCATAGCGGCCCTTTCTTACTATTTTAAACAAATTACCGTTCTTGTCAAGCTTTTCAAACACACATAAAAAGCCCTGAGGGGTTGTGGTATCCGCCATTTTCCCGAACACCTTCCCACTGACGGCGAATGATTTCGGAGACACTTCACGGATCGTTTCAAATTCCCGAGGATATTTTTCCATTGCATCTTCGGTATAGAAGAAGCTGCGGATCACGGCACCGGAAACGGCGCCGTCCACACATAAGCGCACGCCTTCTGCGGCAAAACATCCCAGTTCCCTGCGGGACTTGGGGCTGGTCATCAGTCTGGCAACTTCTTTGACCAGTTCATTATCCTTACTGGTTATCATTCTATTCGCTCCTTCATGGTCTCATGAATCCGATTTTCAGGCATCCTTCCGTGAAGCCAGAAAAGGCCCGGCGGCATCTCTGATAAGAAACGCCGTTTCCCAGATAGAGTGGCTTGTTTCGGTAATCACCACATCCGCATACTGTTCATACAGCGGTTGTCTTTCGTCATAGAGTTCCTGCAGAGTCTGACCCTTTTTCATAGAGACCCCGCGTTTTGTCAGATCACCCAGCCGATGAGCGATTTCCTCATACGGCAGTTTCAGATAGACAACCACACCGATATTACGGTAATGTTCCATGGCTTCTTTGCCATAGACGACACTTCCGCCGGTAGCGATTACGGTATTCTGCGGACTGATAGCCGTATTGACCTGATTTTCGATCCGGTCAAAGGCCTCATAACCATCCTGTTCAATAATCTCACATAACAGCCGGTGTTCCTGTTCCTGAATGACCAGATCGGCATCCAGGAACCGATATCCCAACACCTTTGCCAGAACTACCCCGACGGTACTTTTCCCACATCCGGGCATTCCGATCAACACAATATTATTTTTCATCCCATTCCTTCTCCTTTTGCCTCATGAACTGTCTTCAGGGAAATAGCCCCTAACCCTGCCGGATAAGAAAAGGCACCCAAGAATCATGGGGATCCTTAGGTGCATCAAGTTTCGATATTAGAGAGCAGCCTTAGCCTTCTCAACCAGAGCGGTAAAGCCCTCGGGATCAGCAATAGCGATTTCAGAAAGCATTTTTCTGTTCAGAGTAATGCCGGCCTTCTTCAGTCCGTTCATGAAAGAAGAATAGTTAACGCCGTTTGCCTTACAGCCGGAAGAGATACGAGTGATCCACAGTCTTCTGAAATCTCTCTTCTTCTGTTTACGGCCGATATAAGCGTAGTTACCGCTCTTCATAACGGCTTCTTTTGCCATTTTAAAATGCTTGCTCTTAGCGCCCCAATAGCCCTTTGCAAGTTTCAGAACCTTTTTTCTTCTTTTGCGTGTTGCCAACGCACCCTTTACACGTGCCATTTTATATACCTCCGATAATACTTAAATTTTGTGACAGACAAGCCTACGATTATTTATAAGGAATCAGCTGCTTGATTGCTGCAACATTGGTCTTATCGGCAGCAACAGTCTTTCTCAGACCTCTTTTACGCTTTGTCGTCTTTTTATTCAGGATATGAGACTTATTTGCATGTGCACGGATTACTTTTCCGTTTTTTGAGAGCTTAAAGCGTTTTTTCGCTCCGCTGTGTGTTTTGATCTTGGGCATATTAAGATCCTCCTTAGATTTTGGATTATTTATTTGGCTTCGGTGCGAGGAACATAATCATACTGCGTCCCTCCAGCTTTGCAGGCTTCTCGACATTGGCAAACTCCTGACAGGATTCGGCAAATTTTTTCATCACCTCAGTGCCAAGTTCAGGATGTCCCATTTCTCTGCCTCGGAAACGGATAGATACCTTCACCTTATCGCCGCTCTTAATAAACTTCTGCGTCTGGTTCACCTTGGTATTAAAATCATGGGTGTCGATATTAAGGGACAATCTGATCTCCTTGATATCCACAATATGCTGATTTTTTCTGGCTTCCTTTTCCCGTTTTGCCTGTTCAAAGCGATACTTACCGTAGTCCATGATCTTACAGACAGGCGGCTGAGCCTGCGGTGCGATCTTGACCAGATCCAGATTCTTTTCGGCAGCCATATCCAGCGCTCTGGACGACGGCATAATGCCAAGCTGTCCGCCATCGGAATCGATCACTCTGACTTCCTTATCACGAATTTCTTCATTGATCTGATGTTCCTGCTTGCTAATCGTAAAGCACCTCCAATAAAAAATAACAAAAATAAACACGGAAAACCTTCGTTATCCGTGCGTCAACAGCAAACAGCCGCACTCCTCCCCGGAGCCGACTCACTATTGACCCGTACCGGACAGAACCCTACAGGTGAAAGCTTCCGCTTTACTTTGTTTTCACTGTTACAGTATAACACCCTTCCTTTTGTTTGTCAAGCCCTTCTCCGGCAATTCGCGAAAATCAATTTTGTCCGACTTTTTCTCGGAGGAAACCCTTTTTTCAAGTAAAAAAGGCGCAGAGCCTGCGCTCCCATAAACGTTTTGGCAAGATACTATCAAATCGGATTTCAATTTCTTTACAAAACGGATTCGGGAACGGCAGCTTTCCGACGCAGAGCCTGCACTCCCGTAATCGTTTTGGCAAGATACTATCAAATCGGATTTCAATTTCTTTGCAAAACATAATCGGGAACGGCAGCTTGCCGGTGCAGAGCCTGCACTCCCGTAATCGTTTTGTAAAAACACGAATTAACCGTTTGTCAAGAACTTTGCAAAACATATTCGGGAACGGCAG
>CACYCN010000419.1 GCA_902772895.1 uncultured Ruminococcus sp. | reverse complement strand
TCTGCGCAAAAAGCTGAATATGCTGCAGTCTAAGGTGCAGATCAAAACGAGACGTGGGATTGGTTATTGTCTGGATGGTGCAAAATGATCAGGAAGCTGAGAAGAAAAATCGTGATTGTCCTGATGGTGATCCTGAGTTTTACGGTCGTGGTAGTCATGGTCGCTATCAATATGATCTCACAGATGAATAACGGAATGGAAATTCAGAACCGGTTGAAACGTATCGCCGCTAATGACGGACTTCCGCCTATTGTCGGAGAGGATGCGGATCCCGGTCAGCTTTCCATGGGGTATCTGGATAATTTTACCGTTCAGATTGACCATTATTTTCGTGTCAGAAAAATTATCCTGAGCCGTGATCTGGATATTACCGAAGAACAGGTACTGGATTATGTGAATCAGGTCTTTACGACACAGGAATCCTATGGTGATGTGGGTAATTACGCCTATTATGTGAGCAGTACCGGATACGGATATGTCGCTGTTTTTATGGATGTGGAAACATATCATCAGGCAAACCGTAATCTGTTGCTGACAACGCAGCTGATCGGCGCGGCAACGATTATGGGACTGTTTCTGATCTCATTAGGACTGGCATTCTGGCTGGTGAAACCTGTCAAGGAAACTTTTGATAAACAAAAACTGTTTATTTCGAATGCCAGTCATGAACTCAAAACCCCGCTGGCAGTTATCAGCGCCAATACGGAAGTATTGGAAGGTGAAATCGGTGATAATAAATGGGTGGGTTATATCCGCAGTGAAACCGAACGGATGAGCGAACTGGTTAATGAATTATTATGTCTGGCACGTCTCGATGATAAAAGCGGTCATCGTATGATTATGGAAGAAGCGGATCTTTCCGCACTGATATTGCAGACGGTTCTGCCATTTGAAAGTACGGTATTTGAAATGGGGAAGAGTCTGGATGTGGAAGTTATACCGGATGTAAAACTGAAATGCGATAGCAGCGCTATCAAGCATGTGGTGACGATTCTGCTGGATAATGCGATCAAGTATTCCAATGAACATGGTATGATCTCCGTAAAGCTTTATCTCCATGGCAGTAAAAAGATCATCGAAGTCTTTAATACCGGCGAGGGTGTGCCCAAAGATAAACTGAATAAAATCTTTGAACGGTTCTATCGTCAGGATGAGGCGCGCAACAGTAAAAGCGGAGGTTATGGTCTTGGTCTTGCGATTGCAAAAGCCAGCGTGGAAGCTCATAACGGTAAAATTATTGCCCAGAGTGAATACGGTAAGTGGATGAAGTTTATTGTGACTCTCTGAGGATTGGCTGTGTTCCAATCGCCTGTCCCGATGCGGTCGTTAGGAACCGATCTCCTGCAAGGAAGGGGCGGTCAAGCGTAGAATCACAGTTCTTGCGGAGTGTCCGGCAGAATGAAGTGCAGACAGACTTACCACACATGTATATGAGAAAAAAATCCCCTGTCAATATTGACAGGGGACAATTATTATGCAAAGGACAATAAGATAGAGCGTGCGGCAACAGCTCCGTCTGCTACTGCTTGATAGACCTGTAATGTGCCGCCGATGCAGTCTCCCGCAGCATACAGACCGGGCAGGGAAGTTTCCATTTTTTCATTTACCTTGATTTTCTGATTGACGACCTCTGCGCCGACTTTTCGGGCTAACTCACTGCTGCCCGCTACCCCCAGCGCCACAAATAAGCCCTGAGCCGTGAATGTCTCGCCGTCTTCAAACCGGATTCGTTCGACTACCGTTTCCCCTTCAATTGCCGCAATCTTTTTTGTAATGGCCTGAATTGTCTCCGGTACGGTGACAGTCAGGTCTTTTCCGTTGGTGAGAATTGTTACGCTGCCGGATGTGGCGCTCAATGTCCTGGCTTCGTGGAGCGCATATTCACCGCTGCCCAGTACACAGACGTCCTTTCCCCGGTAGAAAAAGGCATCACAGACGGCACAGTAACTAACGCCTTTTCCTTCATGTTCTGTCAGTCCGGTGATCGCAGCGCTCTTCCGGGAAGCTCCGGTGGCAAGTAATACGGCATCCGCAGGATATTCATGCTGCGCGGTACTGACAACAGGATGAAAATCCATATCATAACTCAGAGCTACCACTTCTTCTTCCCGGAATGTTACGCCGAGACGTCTCGCTCCTTCTACACCTCTTCGGTGAAGCTCGGTACCGCTGATCGGTTCGGCAAATCCGTAATAGTTTTCTATCTTTTCGGCTTTTGCCAGGGCGCCGATGCCGCTTGAAATGACGGTGACTTCTACCTTACCGCTTCTTTGCAGATAGAGGGCGGCAGATATTCCTGCCGGTCCTGATCCGATTATCACAACTTTTTTCATGAACTGCTCCTTCCTTATTCTATCCCCGTGCAGCTCTATGGAAGAGTGTTGCTCTCTCCATTTACATTCAAGTCTCTGCTTTTGAAGATAAAGCCTTTCCAAAGACTGATCTTTGGCATTAAATTCCGCCGCCTTGTTCAAAAAACCGCTCAAATTGATTGAAAGCTCTTATCGAAAATCAGTACACAAAACAGTTGTGCCGTTATCCGGAAAATACTTGTCGGTATGAGCAATCCATGAGCCGGTCTTGCAAGCGGCTTCTTCGCAGAAGAAAGACTGATGGGAATGAATCATTACTAATGAGTCGGATGGTATACTGATGGAGAAAGGGGATGCCCCGGTTTTCAGGGCATCCCCTTTTGTATGTGTGGGAAAGTGTGTTGCGGGAATCGTCAGAATTCGAAGGGCTGTGACTCGCCGCATCCGCAAGTGCCGACATATTTCGGCATGACCTTTCCGCAGGACGGACAAGTCCATGTGCCGTCGTTCGGAACATCCTTACGGTTATTGACAGCCTCTTGTGCCTGACGGAATACTTCGGCTTCTTTTGCTTTCTTGCCGAATGCACGTTTCTCTTTCTTACCGTTCTTCTTGGCGGTTGAGAAATCATCAACCGGAGTATTGGTCTGGCGCAGATTGGAAATATCCAGATCATTGAAACGCATGGGTTTGGCCTCTTCATTGTTGAAGGAGGAATTGAAATCGTTTCCGCTGTTAAACGATGATGCCGTCTGATTATTTTTCATCGGCTGCGAGAAGCTGCCGACCATGGAAGCAGGCGGTGCGTTGTTGAAACGCATGGGTGCTGCCGGCGGAACATTACTGAAATCATAGGCGTTATTCTGCTGATCCGCTGTGGAGTTGCCGAAAGAACTGCCGAATCCGGAATTGTTGTCAGTAGTGTTTCCTGTATTGTTCTGGCTGCGGTTGATCTGGGCGTTGTAGCCGGAGATCGGCGGCTGAACATTATCAAAGCCGGAGATTTCTTCCTGTGTCATTTTCTTTCTGGGAGCCGGCTTCCGGATCTCGGGAAGAGGTTCATTCGGAGCGGGTTCATCGGAATCAAATTCAAAGGGCTGTGGTTCGCCGCATCCGCAGGTGCCCACATATTTCGGCATGATCTTACCGCAGGACGGACAGGTCCAGGTATCGGAACGCTGTTCAAGAGGCGTTACGTCCACATCGATCTTCTTCTTACCAAAAACGGATTTGGTTTCCTTGAAGGTCTGGTTCTCGTTATTGACGGGATTGACCTGAGCATGGTCGGGCGTTGCGTTGGAAGCGGAAAACTTTGGTTTTGTGTCAGTTCTGGGAGCGGCTTTCGGAGCCGGCGCAGAACTGGAAGGAACCGGCGGTTCAAATTCAAATGGCTTGGGTTCGCCGCATCCGCAGGTGCCGACATAGTTCGGCATGACTTTACCGCAGGACGGACAGGTCCAGGTATCGGAACGCTGTTCGAGAGGCGTTACATCCACATCGATCTTCTTCTTACCGAAAACGGATTTGGTTTCCTTGAAGGTCTGATTCTCGTTATTGACGGGATTGACCTGTGCATGGTCGGGTGTTGCGTTGGAAGCGGAGAACTTTGGTTTTGTGTCAGTTGGTTTGGAATCAACCGGTTTACGGACAGGGTGATCGTTGAATTTCGGTAAGGGAGGTGTATTGAAGTTCGGAGCCGGTTTTGGCGCAGGCTGAGGAGCCGGCGGAGTATTGAAAGCGGATATCGGTTCCGGAGCCGGTGCAGGAGCATCCGTATCATAGGGTTTGGGTTCACCGCAGTCACAGGTAAACAGGAAATCAGGGACAATCTGACCACAGGCCGGACATTTCCATGAATCGGGAGGTACCTGATCTGCCGGTTTCGTCGGAGCTGCAAAAGGTGCCTGAGCGGCAGGAGCAGCCGGAGCGGCAGGTGCGGAATAGGGAGCCGGAGCTTCTACGGAGATTTCCGGAGCCGTAGGAGTAACCGGTGCGGAATAGGGAGCCGGTTTTTCGACAGAGATAGCCGGAGCGGCAGGAGTTTCTGCGGTACGTTTCGGAGGCATCTCAATCGTAATCTCCGGAATAGTTTTTTTCGGAGCAGCGGTTTCTTCGGGCATATCCGGTGCATCCGGAACCTCAGCGACAGGTCTGGCG
>CACYCN010000418.1 GCA_902772895.1 uncultured Ruminococcus sp. | reverse complement strand
TTGATCAGAAATATGGCAAATACCAATCTTGCCGCAGGCCTTGTTCTTTCAGTGAAAAATACTGCGGTGATCATCCAAAAACTGCTCAGGGATGAGATTACCATTGTCGAGTGTATCACGGAACTTGCCGAAGAAGGAATCGGTGAGATCGGTGCCGCAATAGGTTCGGCAGTATTTGCCAATATGATGTTGACATCATCCGGTGCGACGATCAAGGTAATTGCCTGTGTTGCCGGCAGTACTCTGGGATATCTTGCGGCGATCGCAGTCTATCAGCAGGTCAGTCAGTCGATGAAAGAATATCATCTTGCCGTGAAGCAAAGAATAGCTGTCGAAGCGGAATGTGAAGAGATCGTCCGTATGATCAGAGCCTATCGTGCGGAAATGGAAGAATCGGTGGAACAGAATCTGTCGGAGCATCTGAATTGTTTTAATGATAGTTTTGCCGCAATGGATCAGGCGATTATAGATGATGATCCTGACGGTTTTGTACGTTCTAATGTCAGGATTCAGGAATTGCTCGGACATCGGATTCAATTTACCTCACAGGCTGAATTTGATGATCTGATGCTTTCTGATGAAAACTTTGTATTATAAGGGGTGATTGGTTTTGGTAAGTAAAAAAACAGCAATGGGAATATTTTGTTACCTTGCATTGGTGGATGAAATGTTATCGGATGAGGAAAAGGTCAGAATCGATGAAATCGGCAATCGTATCGATCCTGAGGAATATGGCGAATATGCCGGTCAGATGCTCAATGACTGTATCGCACAGACGAAGAAGATCATTGATCCGGAAGATTATTATGATGTGGTTTGTGAGGGAGCGGACCGATTGCTATCCGGTGAGGAGGACAGTGTGGAAAAACCGGTCGGGATCAGACTTCTGATCTGGAATTTACTGGTGGTTGCCAATGCTGACGGAGTCTATTCATCGGCGGAACGCAGGTTTATCAAACATATCGTCAGAATTACGGATACGGAAATCAGTGTCTTTCTTGAAATGGAACAGATGATTCAGACCTATCAGCTTTTGGAAAAGGAAAGAGATCGTCTTTCGCATTCCGATCAGCCTTATTCGGAAGTCGCACCTTTGATGGAAGCTTATGATACCCGTATGAATCATATTCAGGATAGTGCCCTTTGTCTGATTGCTGATGAAGAATTGACATTATCCATCCGTGCGATGGTGGTAAAACCGGATCTGATCGATAATGTGGCGGCAGGGATCAAGGATACTACCAGTGAAGCCGCTAAGAATATCAAGAATAAGGTGGCGCCTGCGGCTGTTGCCGTGAAAGAAAAAGCCTCTCCTGCGATGGCGCAGGCAGGAAATAAACTCAATCATATGGTATCCGGAGCAGTTTCAAAATTCAAGCGCCGTGAACCAAAGGAAAAGGAGTGAATGACTATGCCTATACCAATTTTGTTTCTCGGAATCGCTGCCGTAACGGGTGCTGTCGGATTAGGCGCCGGTACAAAAGCAGGTTTTGATCATAATAAGGCGAAGAAACTCAATGATAATTCGTCTGACCGTATCGAAGAAGCCGCTAATCGTCTGGATCTTTACAGAAAACAATGCGCCCGGTCACTGGAAAGACTGGGCGGTGAAAAAATTGATGTGATCGAAAAAAGTATGGTACCTTTTGTTGACAGCTTTTCCCGGATCAAAAATGTTGATTTCACAGAATCGGTCGGTCTGGATGAACTGACGAAGTTTCATATTGATCAGAAAGATTTTGAGGAAATGCATCAGATGCAGCATATTGTTCTTTCAACCGTCGGAGGTGTTGCGGCAGGGTTAGCCGGTGGGGCACTGACAGCATTCGGCGCATACAGTGCCGCTACCACATTTGCGGTAGCTTCGACAGGTACCGCTATTTCCACATTGAGCGGTGCTGCGGCCACCAATGCCACACTTGCCTTTTTCGGCGGAGGATCACTGGCTGCCGGCGGTCTGGGAATGGCAGGCGGTACGGTGGTACTTGGCGGTCTGGTGGCAGGTCCGGCTTTGATGATTATGGGACTTGTTATCGGGGCAAAGATGGGGAAAAATCTGGAAGAAGCAAAAATCAATGCCGCTCAGGCGACAGAGGCCTGTGAACAGATGGAAAACGGCGCCCTGCAATGTATTGCGATCCGTCGGAGAACCGATATGTTTTATACTCTGCTGGCCCGTCTGGATGTCTATTTCCGTTCATTGCTTGAGAAGATGAACCGGATTGTCCTTGACGAAGGAACCGATTATCGCTCTTTCTCCACAGAAAGTAAAAAGACGATTCTGAAAACGGCTTCTCTGGCTGTCACTGTCAAGTCAGTGCTGGATACTCCGATTCTGTCGGAAGACGGAAGCCTTACCGATGAATCAGCCACTTTTCTTGAAAAAAATCGAAACTCAACAGCAGCTTTAGAGTAAAGCGATAACCTGTTGTTTCCGATGAATAGGGATGTTCACTTTGTTTGCTCTGATGAATCAGGCAACCGATGAATCTCTGAAATTATCGCCCCGTAACGGGAATGCCCTGCCGTTACGGGGCGATTTTATGATGGAACATATTGATTGTTCAATCAAATCAGGGAGGATGAGTTGTTTTCTACAAAAGTTCGTGTGTCCCCGATTCCCTGATTTCTTTTCAGATCGTCAGAAAACAGGGAGGACGGCATAGTCCTCCCTGAAAGTAAATGATATGGTGATCGGCTGATCGTTTTTTGAATTGTGAATTATTTGATAAGACTATCAGGCTGCAGCCGGGAGGGAGTATTGATCCTGTAACTGATCATATTCCTCGATACTCTGCCGCAGTCTGGTCATAAATTCCTTCTCGGAATACAGACCGTCCTGATTACTTTTGATTCCCGAAAATTGAAGGGATACGACAGAGGGATGTACATTCAGATCCAGCAGCGGATGATTCTGAAGCTGACTCACTGTCTGATAAACCAGATCGGCAGAATAATACTTATTTCCGTCCGGCGCACTCCAGCGACAGAATACGATCTTGCAGCCGATAGGCGTTTTCTTTTCAATAGTACCCGGTAAGGTATAGTCCTCCGTCTTCATTGCTGTAAGGACACTGCTGATATTGGAATCATGTCCGCAGAGAAAGCTGAATGACCTGCCGTCGGTATTCAGTTCGTTTTCAATCTCCTGCAGAAGCGGATGCGCTGTATTGACCGCAATCAACGGAGCAGTGAATAAGACATCCTGATAAACATCCTTGATTTCTGCAATCTGCTCCCATTGTGAATCCGTGAGGTCATGACCAAAGGCAGCCTTGACAGGGTCTTCTTCTTCATAGTATTGCAGAATCAGGGCGTCACTGACAGAACAGCCGGTTTTTAAGGAACCTTTCATACCTGGCTCCTGATTCAGTTCCAGAATGAATTCCGTATCATCGGTGGACAGTTCGGTAACGGTGCCGTCTTTCCAGGCAGCCGATTCTTTCATGTCAATGACATCGGTGATCAGTTCATAATTGTCAGATAATCCGTTGATCGTATCCGTAAACAGTTCCCGGATCTGTGCTTCCGCATCGGATTGATAGTCGGGAGTGACAAAGGTGAGCTGGGGAGTGAAAACGGGATCCATCTTGTTGAATTCCATATGGGTTTCAATATCGGTTCCTGCAGTGGGAAGGAGTCCGGCGGTAAAAAACTGTGCGGTTGCGATGGTACGCTGTTTGGAATTGGCATAGATACGTACTGCCCCTTCCTCAGGATGATAGTTTTCCGGGAAAAATTCCTCGGATTCCAGCCACTTCCGGAAATATTGTCCCATTTCTGTTTCCAGAATACCGCCTCTCATCGATAATTCGCTTGCCTGGGAAGACCAGTGGAACCATTCATGAGGAGTGATGGATTCTAAAAGGGAACCGCCTCCGCTTAACGGTGACCGGATATTATGTCGGCTGAGAACGACAACCTGTTCCAGCGTATAACCGTCTCTGTGGGGAGTGGATGGTCCTGTTAATGTTTCCGGCTGCGTCCGGCTTTCCTCACCGGATGAGTTGCTGCTTTCTTCACTGATTTGTGTACTGCTCTCCGTAACAGGCTGTGAACTGCTGTTGCTTTTGCTGCTTTCTGGCTGAGCGGCACAAGCTGTCAGACAAAGCAGCATACTGATAATCGTTAAGAGACAAACTTGCTTTTTCATGATCATTCCTCCCTTGACACTTCATGAATCTCTGAGGATACTCTGTTTTGCAGAGGTGTTCGCTCAGAATGATATTACTTTCTATGATTAATTATACCCCAAATTGATCCATGTGCAACTATATTTTGCAATTTGTCTGTGTTTTCGTCTTATGTTGTTCAGGGGAGGCTTTGCGTTATTGATGATTGAATACGGTATCTCGCAAAAAAGAGAGCATTGCAGAGGAAATTCATGAGACTGTTACCGGAAAGTTCCGACTGAAAATGTTGATTATCTATTGCCAAATCCATCAAAGAATGGTACTATAATTATAACGAAAAATATTTATCGAACCAGAATTATTATATGCAATTTGCTGATCTCATTGCGAACATGAATACACGAAGTCTGACAAAACGAAATTGGGAGCGCCATGTGAATGGCGTGAGGCGGATGGATTATTATATTCCTGCCTGCGCTGCAAAGCATGGGTGCAGCGTCACGCTGCCAGGTGAGGTGATGGCATTGATCAGAAAACTGAACGGAGAACGGACGGCATTTGTCCTTGATACAGATCATACAACCTATGTTTTTTCACTGACACCGTCAGGTCATCCGGAACATCTGTATTATGGGGCAAGGATAACACTGACAGAGGCGTCAGAGTGTGAAGCATTCCGGGATAAGCGTGAATTTGAGATGGGGAACAGCATTGTCTATTCCAAAGAGCATCCGACCGTTTTGCTGGAAGATATGTGTCTGGAATTTTCGACTCTGGGTCATGGGGATGTGCGGGAGCCTTTTCTGGAAGTGGTTCGTCAGGACGGCAGCAGAAGTGCGGATTTCCTCTATGCGGAGGACAGGATCGATCAAGAAGCGTCGGATTTTATGACATTGCCCGTTTCTTATGCCGGAAACGGGCAGGCGGAACATCTTTGTCTGACATTAAGAGATGACCGATTGACATTGGAACTGCATTATCGGGTATATCCGGAATGCGATGTCATTACACGTTCCTGCCGTTTGCTGAATCAGGGCAGGGATACTGTGATTCTGAACCGGTTGATGAGTACACAGATTGATCTTCCTTTCAGCGG
>CACYCN010000417.1 GCA_902772895.1 uncultured Ruminococcus sp. | reverse complement strand
GTATTATTCAGCGGCGGAGTTGACAGTACGACCTGTCTGGCACTGGCAATAGAAGCCTATGGCGCAGATCAGGTCATGGCTCTCACTATCCGCTATGGACAAAAACATAGTCGTGAAACGGAAGCTGCCAAGACGATCGCCGCTTATTACGGCGTGAAATGGCAGCAGCTTGATCTGGCGCCGATTTTTGCCGATTCCGACTGTTCTTTGCTCCGTAACTCTACACAGGAGATTCCTAAAGAAAGCTATGCCGAACAGCTTTCCAAAACTGACGGTAAACCGGTATCTACCTATGTTCCGTTCCGTAACGGGTTATTTTTATCCGCAGCCGCAAGTATTGCCTTGTCTCATGACTGTACGGAATTATTTTACGGCGCCCATCGTGATGATGCTGCCGGAAATGCGTATCCGGATTGCAGTGAGGCATTTCAGGAGGCTATCAATCGTGCCATTCATCTCGGCAGCGGCGGTCTGCTGACTGTCAGAGCGCCCTTTATCACGATGACAAAGGCGCAGGTCGTGGCACAGGGACTGCAAAGAAATGTCCCGTATGAACTCACCTGGAGTTGTTATGAAGGCGGGGAACGGCCTTGCGGAACGTGCGGTACCTGCCGTGACAGGATCGCAGCGTTTCGTGAAAACGGCGTGGAAGACCCTGCCCTGAATTCCTGAGAGGAGGACGCTTATGACAGGAAGATCGGAGAATGAAAAAGGCAGCATTTCCCTGCTTGGCAATCAGCAGACAAAATATGCCACGGATTATGCGCCGGAAGTGCTGGAAACTTTTCCGAATAAACATCCCGGAAATGATTATTTTGTTAAATTCAATTGCCCGGAATTTACCAGTCTCTGTCCCATTACCGGACAGCCTGATTTTGCGACGATCTATATTTCTTATATCCCCGGAGAAAAAATGGTGGAAAGTAAGTCACTGAAACTCTATCTGTTCAGTTTCCGGAATCACGGCGATTTCCATGAGGACTGTGTGAATATTATCATGAAAGACCTGATCCGTCTGATGGAACCGAAATATATCGAAGTCTGGGGCAAGTTTCTGCCCCGCGGCGGTCTGTCCATTGACCCTTACTGTAATTACGGTATGCCCGGTACCAAATGGGAAACCCTTGCCTGGGACAGACTCGCTCATCATGATCTCTATCCCGAAACGGTCAATAACCGATGATGAAAAACAAGAAAAGTCTGCGCAGAGATATCGTACTGATCCTGTGTCTGCTGACAGCCGGATTATTGATCTGTCTGACGGTATGGCTGTTTTCGGGAAAGGGCGGTACGGTTGTGGTGCGTGTCGGCGGTACGGTTGTGGGAGAATATTCCCTCTATGAAACAAGAACCCTTACCCTGCAGGGAACAGGCGGTACCAATCTCCTGCGGATCCAGAACGGACAGGCATGGATCGAAGATGCCGATTGTCCGGACGGTCTTTGTATCCGTACCGGGAAAATCAGCCGTCAGGGTCAGTCTATTATCTGTCTGCCCCATCAGCTGGTCGTAGAAGTGCAGGGTGTAACATCCGGTAATGAGATTGATATCAATGTGAAGTGATACGCTTTGAACGATAAGAAACGCTCCAAAAGTGAACGGACAATCCGAACGGTCGCATTGTTCGGTATCATGGCGGCACTGGCACTGGCACTCAGCTGGCTGGAAGCACAGATCCCGCCGTTTTTTGCGCTCCCGGGAATGAAACTGGGGCTGACCAATCTGGTCGTCCTGCTAACACTCTATCGCATGGGCAGTCCCGCCGCTATGGCAATCAATCTGGTCAGAATTCTGTTATCGTCTCTGTTATTCGGCGGTTTCATGGCATTGATGTACAGTCTGGCAGGCGGAATGCTTTCCACAACGGTGATGATTCTGCTGAAACGATTCGGAAAATTTCGTCCGCTTACCGTCAGTATCGCCGGCGGAATCTCCCATAATATCGGTCAGATCGCCGTTGCAATGATCGTGATGAATACCGCCGCTATCGGTTGGTATCTGTGTGTTCTGTGGCTGTCCGGACTTGTGACAGGAGCTTTGATCGGTCTGCTCGGCGGTCAACTCATCCGTAAACTCCCTGAACGCCTTTTTCCGGATCATCCCCCGGAATAAATTTCATAGACCGTTTTTACCACACTCGGTAACAAATGCCGGTTGATCGCCGGATACCGGATATCCCGGAATGAATCATAACCTGCAATTTTTCCGGACAGAATAATCAATCAATCTGCCGTAATAAGGAAAATTCTATCAATTGTCATCGTTTTTTGCGGAGGGATCGTTACGTGAAAAAAATCAGAGGTCTGATGATTTTGACAGCGATACTGTTTCTGACAGGAGGCTGTTCCGGGGCAATTCAGTCTGAGGACGATTCGGAAGCCTATCGGGAACTGTTCGCTATGGATACGGTTATGTCCGTCAGAGCCTGGGGAGATCAGGCAGAAGCTGCCGTGGAAGAAGCCGCTGCCGAAATTCATCACCTGGATACCTTGCTATCCGTCGGGAATCCCTCCGGTGAGGTCGGTCAGATCAATCGTAACGGCAGCGGTACCCTTTCGGAAGATGTTCGCCTGTTGACGGAACGTTCACTGGCACTTTGGGAAGAGACGGATGGCGCCTTTGATATAACGGTCTATCCCCTGATGCAATTATGGGGGTTTACCGGGGATCATCCTGCGGTTCCGCAAGAGGACGCTATCCGTGAAACCGTACAGCTCTGCGGCAGCGATAAACTGATTTTTCAGGACGGAATCCTGACACTGGGCAAGGGACAGGGAATCGATTTCGGCGGTATCGCCAAAGGTTATGCCGGCGACAGAATCATGACGATCCTGCAACAACATGGTGTGGATTCCGCCGTGATCTCCCTGGGAGGAAATGTCCAGTGTCTGGGTAGGAAAACGGACGGCTCTCTCTGGCGCTGCGGCATTACCGATCCCGATCATCCTCAGGAATCGGATCGTTTCCTGGGCATTATTCAGACAGAAGATCGTGCTGTCGTTACATCGGGCGGGTATGAACGGTTTTTTCAGGAAGACGGTAAAACCTATCATCATATCATGAATATCCGAACCGGCTATCCGGCTGAAACCGGTCTGCGTTCGGTGACAATTATCAGCAGTGAGGGCCTATTGGCGGACGGTTTATCTACAGCGTGTTTTGTCATGGGTGAAACCGATGCCGTTGCCTTTTGGCGGCAGCACCGGTCTGCCTTTGATATGATCCTCCTGACAGAAGATGATCGTCTGTTGGTAACCGCAGGGATCGGAAATGATTTTTCGTCGGAACGCCCATTTACCGTGATATCTGATTGACCCTCTCACAGTTGCAACCGGCTTTATCCCTAAAATACCACAGATTCCAAATATCATAACAGCGTCTGATCCTGTTAATCCGGGTCAGACGCTGTTTTTGTCAGAAAAAAGAGCGGAGTATCCTCCGCTCTCAGGTGTTACCGCTGAATTATTTGCCGAACATTCCGCCGAGATTGCCCAGTCCGCCCAGCTTATCAAGGTTGATCTTTGTCTTGACACCCTCGATGATCGCTTTCTGCTGATCTTCAGGGATATTGCCGATCAGTTCCTTGACCGTACCGGCAGGATCTTTGCTGAACTTTTCTTTCATCTTCTCGTCGCCGGTTACTTTTGCAGCGATTTCGCCGATTTTTTCTTTGATATCCATGGTGTTCTCTCCTAACTTTTTTCTTCCATCTTACACCAATTTTTCCGATAAGTCAAGATGCAATGATGGCGTATCACGGAAATCCCATCTTATCCGGGGAGTTTCCCCCCAAACCCCCTTTCGAAAAAAACCGTATTGAGAAAATATAGAATATAAAAGAAAATCCTGTCATACGATGGTTCTTTCCTGTATCTCTTGCCGTGCCTGCTCTGATACGTCAGGATTCCGCTCTGTATTTCTCGACATGACGGCATAATGCGTCAAAGGTTTCCTGACTGAGATCGTGTTCTACCTTACAGGCATCCTCCAGAGCAATCTGTTCACTCACTCCGAGCTCCATGAAAAATTTACTCAGCGTTTTGTGACGGTTATAGGTACTGCTGGCAATCTGCATTCCTTCTTCCGTGATCGTAATCAGGTTATTCTCATCCATTGTAATATATCCGCGTTCTTTCAGACGTTTCGTGGTATATGTTACGCTCGGTTTTGTCACATGAAGCAACGATGCTACATCAATAGAACGAATATAACCCTTTTTTTCCTGCAGGATCAGCATGGCTTCCAGATAATCTTCAAAAGTTTTGTCCGTGTTTTTGTCAGTTTTCATCTCTTTCAACTCCAAAGGATATTTTTATCAGTTTATCATAGTTTTGTCGAAAAATCAATGAAATTCAAGACTTCTAACTTATCGTTTTCAGTGATGGTCACCAAACTTCCCACCGTTTCCTTAGTCATCCGGCCCAAAAACTACATATCCATTGATAAAGGAATCGACAGCGTCATCCGCTTTT
>CACYCN010000416.1 GCA_902772895.1 uncultured Ruminococcus sp. | reverse complement strand
CTGATCAGAGTCAGATATAACAGGCTGTTCCTTCGACAACGCTTTTCGTTTTTTCAGCTCCAGAAGCGCTTCTTTCATGCTCTCCGGCGTCTGCCATCTGTTCTTGGGATCAAATTCACAGGCCCGCATGATAATACGGATCAATTCCTGGTTCTGACAATAGTTTGGCACCGGAATCTTTTCCCCAGAAAGCCGGCGGATATTAGCCGATTCCATCGTCTGAGAATTGGTCGTTACGGTATCCAACGGCACAAAGGGTGCCTTATTACCGTTGAGCAGCCGGTATAACACTATTCCGAGAGAATACAGATCAGCCGTAATATTGGCCGGTTTTCCCCTGAAAATCTCAGGAGCCATATATGTATACGTCCCGCGCACTGACATACCTACCGTTGTACCGGACAGCATCTTTGCTTCGCCAAAATCCCCTAACTTAAATTCCCCCAGAGAACTAATAAAAATATTGGCAGGCTTGATGTCCCTGTGAAGAATCTGATGCTTCTGGAGAATTGTCAGTGCATTGCACATCTCAATTCCGAGACGAATCACATCCTCTTCCGTAAAAACATGATAATTCATGAACTTCGGCAAAGATACCAGATACTCCATACGAATAAAGATATCGTATCCTATACCATCCTTTGATGGAATGATTTCATGATCTTCATACGAAACAATATTGGAATTACCTCTGAGCGCATAGCACGTGTTAATTTCTTTGATGATATCATCTCTGATACGATCACAATATTGAGAGAAATGGCTGGTACTTGCAATAAGTCCTTCCGAAACCAACATTTCTTTTGTGGTACCTTCCGGCGGGATTTTCAGATGTTTGACTGCTGAAACATAGGTATTCCCAAATTCTGTTTTCTCTGCACGATAAACACAGCCAAACGATCCCTTTCCCAGCAGCTCTTTGATATGCCATTTTCCCCATAACGGAGAGTAATCGGCAATCTCCGACATTTTTTTCACCTCATTTAAGATGTTTTCTGCTCATCTTCTGTTTTTGTCGCATTATCGCCATGATAGACTTCTTCAAATTTACTCTTTAATACTCCGATCATCGATGACGATAACGTCCCAAAGCGATCATGTACTTCTCCGGTATCATATGCTGACAAAAGTGGAGTCAATAATTTGATATCATCTTCAATTTTTGCAATAAAATCACTCATTTCCTTTTCTGTCACATTGCCCCAGGATTTGAAATACGGCATTTTCTTTTCTATTTCATCCACACATAGATTCAGACAACTGACGATCATAATATCACTGGGGCGGCTGCCGTTTTGGAATTCATTCATGGCCAATTCTTCGATTTTCATTAACTGATCCCAATATGACCGATAATCTCTGAAGGACATATTTTCCTTCGATGTGTTTGCTTCTTGATAATTCTTACTGAAATCGTAAAGAGCATTAACTGTTTGTGCAATTTCTCCGGTAAGAGAACAATTTTTGGCTTTTCCTAACCAGACGTTTGCCTCAGTAGCTCTGGGTGAAGCGTTCTGCTCAGTCCGAAACAAAAGAGCCTCTGCAATCGGATAGTATACTTTTTCACCAAACTCTTTTGTCAAGTATTCTGAGCCTTCCTGTGTGGGTAAATTCGAAATCGACTTGAATTTTTTGTATTCATTACTGTCAAACACACTCATTGAGGAAGAATCCTTGTCACTGTCCTGAATATATTTGTAATCATCCAGACCGCAATCTACATATGTTTGTAATAAAGCAAGATACGCATCCCATTTTTCAGGAATGGTTACAATTGCATCTTTGCATTTATTTTCACGATCCTCTTCTTTTTCTTTGTTTTGTGCCTCTGTCAGATAGCTTTGATAAAGATTGTCTCTCTGGGAGGTATCGATCAGTTTGAAGCCGACACTGGACAATCCCAATACTACGGTCATAATGGCAGACGCAATAAACAATTTCCAGCGGATGTTCTGTGTTTTCTTACTGGACTCTTCCAGAAAAGCGATATTTTCCAGCGCATACATCAGTTCCGCACATTTCTGATAACGGTCATTCGGATTCAGCTGGGTACATTTCAGGATAATTTCTTCCAGACCGGAAGAAAGTGCCGGGTTCCACTGACGAATGGGATACATCTCATACGGCGGCGTTGCAGGATTATGTCCCGTTACCAGATGATACATCGTAGCACCCAGACAGTAAATATCCGTACGGGGATCCGTCTGACCATGACCGCCGAACTGTTCCGGAGCGGCATATCCTCTTGTACCCAGACAGGTCGTATCCGCCACACTGGAGGATTTGAATTCTCTTGCCGTACCAAAGTCGATCAGCACAACATTGCCGTCCGGCTTGAGCATGACATTGGATGGTTTCATATCACGATAAATAATCGGGGGTTTCCGGGAATGAAGATATCCCAACACATCACAAAGCTGTTTTGCCCATTCAATGACATCCTGCTGAGGCTGCGCTCCGCCGCTTTTCAGGATACGGTTCAGCGGATTGCCTTCAATATAGTCCATGACGATCAGGAACGAATCGTCCTTATCAATTACGTCAACGATACTCGGCAGATGCGGATGATCCAGTCTTTTCAGCATATCCGTTTCCACGATCAGGTTCTGACGCACGACTTCATAGTTCTGTACGCCGTCCTTACGGACTTCCTTGATTGCCCATTGCTTATTGGCTCGCTCATTCATCGCCAGATAAACAACACTCATGCCGCCCTTGCCGATCATATTCAGGATTTTATATTTTCCGTCAATGACGGAACCGATTTCCAACATTCCAATTCACCCTCATTCTGTCCGGATAACAATCACCGAGATATTATCCGTCTCTTTTCTGTATTTGTTCAGGTCGGTCAGATACACCGATGACAGTTTCAGCATTTCCTCGGTCTGACGGCGTCTGGGGTCATACTGTTCAAACATTTCCTCCTCCG